>DBRE01000045.1:42925-44628 GCA_002305535.1 Syntrophomonas sp. UBA1376 | reverse complement strand
TCTGATTTAGGCTATGTTCATCCCATAATAGATATAAACTTTTCGGTCAATATAGACGATCACGAATGGCTGATTATTGCTGATGGATACAAAGAAGTAGTTGGGATCACAAAAGAGTCTCTCCAGATGGTAAAGACCAGCGGTAAGCCACCCTTACAAGATTCCATTAGTTTCAAGGTTACTGAGCCAGGCAAATACACTATAAGAGCAGGTATACCCACTGAAGATGAAAATGGCACTCCGATACTATTTGACATAGATGGAGAATTACAGCCAGATATAAACCCCGCTAATAACCATGACGAAATCGTGATTGAGGTTAGTATCGGGCCACCATCGCAGATTAAGACAGACCCAGACATAGACACCGGCTATGAAGGTGGCGACCACATGAGAAGCGATTTAACTGGCTAAACTAAAGCCTCCCAGATTGGGAGGCTCAGGGTGTCGAGAAAGTCGACACCCTGCCAGAGCGAGCAAAAAAGGATAAGAGCAAGGCAACCGGGAAGCCCGTGATTCATCGGCAGTCAGCCCTTCGGGCTTCTATTTGCCGATACTAGGCGCCAAACTGGCACCGTCGGAGGCGTACATAACGTACGTCGATTGAACGGGTCTGCCTGAGTTGACGCAGCACCCAAGGGCACTACTTATGTATCGCAAGCCATACTATTTAGGTTGCTATTAGCCCTTTTTGACGGTCTGAGCCTCCCAGATAGGGAGGCTGCCCTAATCTAGGACAGCCTTTATTGACCATTTAGGGTTATTTACCCTGGAAGTTGGGTTTGCGTTTTTCGAAGAAAGCCGCCGGGCCTTCTTTGAAGTCTTCGGTTCCGAACAGGAAACAGGAGCCCAGTTGTTCAAACTGTAATCCCACGGATAGAGCCGTGTCATTAGCCAGGTTAACGGCCTTCTTGGCGACACTGACAGCCAGGGGGGGCTTGTTGGCGATTCTTTTGGCTAGCTTATTAGTGAAATCCATCAATTCATCATCAGGCACCACAAAATCCACCAAACCTATACGCGCGGCTTCATCAGCATCAATGAAATCCCCGGTCATGATCAGTCGTTTGGCGTGGCCGGGACCTACCGCCCGGGTCAGGCGCTGAGTGGCTCCCATGTCTGGCGACATGCCAAAATTGATCTCCGGCACACTGTAAGTAGCCGATTGGGCTGACACCCGTATGTCACAGCTGAGGATATTTTCCACCGATCCACCGATACAGGTGCTGTGCACCGCTGCAATAATCGGCTGGGGCAGCTTTTCCCAGCGATTGTAGTATTCCTGTAGTTTTTGAATGTAACGAATCGCATACTGTGGAGTGCCGTCTTTAAGTACAGATACATCGATCCCGGCTGAAAACAGTTTACCCCGGGAGGCCAAAACTATCACCCTAATATCGGTGTCGGCAAATAGTTCATCCTGCACCTGATAAAACTCATCCAGGGTATCCAAAGTAAAACTGTTCAAGGCCTGAGGCCGATTGATGTAAATATAAGCGATGTGACCCTCTTTTTCAAAAATCAAATCTTTTAGTTCCATTTCCGCACCACCTTCAGAAATAATCTCTCTTTTAAGTATTCGACGTGCAAACGAAATTTCCTATGTTGAAGTAATTTTGTTTGTTTGCTTTTTGGTTGTTAGGTTTGCAAATGGTTACCGAACATAGCCCTCAACCCAACTCCTATCCCAAAATGAGACAACT
>DBRE01000045.1:0-42911 GCA_002305535.1 Syntrophomonas sp. UBA1376 | reverse complement strand
TGGCGAACAAAAGCAGGATATATTTTGCACTCACCGAATTATCAGCCAAGGGATCGAGCTACAGATAGATTAGGAGATGCTCATGGAAACAATCAAGAAGCTATTTACAGGCAACAGCGACTTATACTTCAAGTATCGCACTGCCTTCATAAGAAACCAGTATTACAATAGCTTGATAGCCACGAGATATTTTGCAGTCTTCTTCGTATTAGTGAGCATACTCTTGATTATTTTGAGCTATCACCCCAGCAGTCCTCAATACTATCAAAACCACCCAGGTAGTCTCTATCGGAATTACCTCTTCACAATCCTTTTGATAGTTCAAGGGGTTGTTCTGCTGCTTTCCTCGGTTGATAGTCCTAGATCACCCAGTCAAATCAATACTTTTCATAAAATCATCACCTTCTTTCAGGTTCTCTTTTGTCTGTGCTGGTCAGCAGCTATTAGTGCTGTTAATCAGCTGACTAATGGAGATATCACGGTTTTCGTAATGACATGCTTTGCAATGGCTTTAGTAGCCAGGCTTTCTCCGTTACAGTTTCTCATCTGTTATGCTTGTTCCTTAGGGGTTTTTCTATCAGGCGTGTCTGCTTTTCAGCCTGATGCTGATCGCCTGACAGCTCAATTTGTTAATGGTTCTATCCTGGTGATCATGGCCTTAATCACCAGTATAGTCATACATCGGGAAGTGCTACGCGCCTTTTTGTATCACTCTACTATAAGACAGCAAAAAGAAGAAATGGAATTAAGAGTGCGCGAACGTACTGCCGATTTGGCTTTGACTAACGAGGAACTAAGAGTAGAGATCAACGAACGTAAAGCTGCTGAAGAAAAAATGAGGTACTTCAGTATGCATGATCCTTTGACCGGTTTGTATAACCGCACTTACTTTGAACAAGAAGTGAAGCGATTGGAAGAAGAAGGGTATCCTAATGTGGGCTTGATAATGTGCGATGTAGACGGTCTCAAACTGATCAATGACTCCATGGGCCATGACCAGGGTGATACCCTATTGATCGCCACAGCCAATCTAATAAAGGGCTGTTTTCGTTCTACCGACATCGTAGCGCGGGTGGGTGGCGACGAGTTTGCCGTTCTCCTACCTGATGCATCGCAAGTCATGTTGGAGGAAGCCTACCAGCGACTACAGGATAATACTATTACCTTAAACCGATCCTTACAGGGTGTACCCTTGAGCCTTTCCATCGGTTTTGCTCTTAGAACTGAACCATACACCAGCCTGAATGAGTTATACATTGAGGCTGATAATAACATGTACCGGGAGAAACTATACCGCAGCAAGAGTGCCCGCAGTGCCATTGTCCAGACATTGATGAAAGCACTGGAGGCTCGTGACTTTATCACCGAAGGTCATGCCGAAAGATTACAGGTCTTGGTGGCTAAAATGGGCACCGCTCTCGGGCTTCCTCCCCAAAATATCACTGATCTGAGACTTTTGGCGCAGTTTCATGATATTGGCAAAGTGGGGATTAGGGATTCTATTCTGTTTAAGCCTGAACCACTCACCCGCGAAGAGACCCAGGAAATGCAGAGGCACTGTGAAGTCGGACACCGCATCGCTCTGGCATCTCCAGATCTCATGCATATCGCCGATTGGATACTCAAACACCATGAATGGTGGGATGGTAGCGGCTATCCCCTGGGATTAAGGGGCGAAGAAATACCATTAGAATGCCGCATCCTATCCATCGCCGATGCCTACGACGCCATGACCAATGATCGACCTTATCGAAAAGCCATGAACTATGATGAAGCTATTGAGGAATTGAATAGATTTGCCGGGACACAGTTCGATCCTCATCTGGTCGATAAGTTCGTTGCTGTTTTACATGCTGAAAATGGGGAACATCAGAAAAACATTTCCTAAAAAATCCCCCTGATAAAGGGATGCAAGCGGGGACGGTTCTTTCTGTCATGTCTGAAAGGAAAATTGTTGGTGAGCTCAATGGTCTGACATGACAGAAAGAACCGTCCCCGCTTGCATCAAGATGAAAAATGATTCTTTGGTCGTTTCTCCCTCAGGATGACAATTCCTTAATCAGCATCATATTCGTCGTTTTCCTGGTGGCTCAGCTTTTCTTTTTTACCTAACCGACCACTACGCAGGGCTGCATCACGTAGTAGAAATTCAATGTGGGCATTGACACTGCGGAATTCATCTGCAGCCCATTTCTCCATTACCTCATATAATTGAGGATTCATGCGTAATAAAAACGATTTTTTCGGTGCCATTGGTTTTTCCCTAATATAATGTTCCAGTATTTATTACCGGCTGAGCTGAGCGATCCGAGACAATTGCTACCAAGAGATTGTTGATCATGGCCACTTTCCGCTCGTCATCCAATTCCACGGTATGATTGCTTTCTAGTTGGGCAATGGCCATCTCCGCCATGCCCACTGCCCCTTCAACGATCTTCTGGCGGGCAGCCAGAATGGCAGTGGCCTGCTGGCGCTGCAGCATAGCGCTAGCTATCTCGGTGGCATAGGCCAAATGGGTCAAGCGAGCTTCCATGACCTCTACCCCGGCTACCATTAGGCGTTCCTGAAGTTCGCGGGCCAATTCGGCTGCCACTTCCTCCGCATTACCTCGCAGGGAATAACCTCCTTCTTCAAAGACATCGTAAGGATACTTGGTTGCTACATGGCGCAGAGCTGTTTCACTTTGGATCTCCACAAAAGTTTCATAATCGTCCACATCAAACACCGCCCGGGCGGAATTGATGACCTTAAATACAATCACCGCCGCGATTTCCACCGGATTGCCGTCCACATCATTAACTTTTAGCATTTTACTATTGAAATTGCGGACTCTTAAAGATACATGTTTACGAGCAGTCAGTGGTACGGTCAGCCACATGCCATCATCAACGATAGTACCCACATAACGACCAAAAAATGTCAGTACCCTGGCTTCATTGGGCTGGACAATGGTAAAACCACTGGCTAATACACCCACTATTATAGTAATTAAAACCGCCAGCCCAATTGCCACTGGCAAAGATAGAGAAGTAAAGAATGCGTACACCGCCAACCCTATCAGCAACAAGATGATGAAAATACCTACGAAACCATTGATTTTCCAGGCTTGTTTCTCGCTCATCATATTCCTCCTTCATTTCGTTTTTGCTATTATTATGATATCACTTTTATATCACATTGAAAACCTTTACTTCCACTGAAAGTTTTACCAGCTTTTCACTATTGATGTCGCGAGCCCCCGTGGTGGACGTGGCAATCTCTAAGCTCAAACCGTAGATAATGGTAGAGATCGCCAGGCTTCGCTCGCTACCCTAATAGCGACCAAAGGGAGCATCAGGTGTGCCGGAACGGTCGATGACACAGCGAGGGCTATTTTCATAGCAATTACAATCATGAAAGGATTCAATGGATCATGCAAATCCATAACCAATTATATTTTGTGTGGGCGCTGCACATTCTAAAAGAAAAGGAGTTGTTCGCATGCGCATTAGTCAACCTAATAAACTAGTGGGAAAAATAATGGATGTCAAAACCGGACAGGATATGACGGAAGTGATCGTAGATGTTGGAGATAGGCCGGTCTATGCCACCATCACGGCCGGAGCCGCTCAGGCTATGGATCTTCATCCTGGTGATGAGGTATTTGCCATGTTCAACTCAACTGATGTTAGTTTGATAAAAAGCAATAAAAAAGAACGTGATTATGGGGTGTAATACGGTACTGTTTCAACACCGGGCTTCCTGTGGTGATCTCTTTTTCAGGGGACAAAGTGAATTTGGTCAGTAATTGAATTTTATGGTGGAATATTTTACTATGTAGGTGGAGGTTTTAGATTATGACACGGGGACACCTCATATTTTTAGTTTTAATGATCTGTTCGGCAACTATGATTGGGGCTACTATGGGTGTGGCCAGCAACTTTGACACCCTGGTGGAGCGATCTCAATTTGTTAGTAATGCAGCAGTGGCAGCTACGGTTGAACCAGCTGCAGAAAAAAATACTGGCGATGCAAATGAATCTTTCGACCCCATCACTGGGATCCACAATATTGATCAGGTCAGCCGCTCCAGTCATCTTATGTTGGTAACTAACCAGGATGAAGAGGAAATTCGAAAAATGTTGCTAGTGTTGGGCATGGCCAATGACGAACAGACCACTGATTTCATCAGCCATTTTCAACGTGATCATGGTTTGAGTGCTACTGGAGGCCTTGATGCCGAGACTCTGAAGCTGATGATCCAAGAAGCGGCTTACAATATCGCCTCCTCTCCACCCACAGAAGACAATTCCACGCATCAATAGTACTCTTACTCTGTTATTTAATAAGAACAGCACTGGCGCTGTTCTTTTTTTACCATACATTCTATTAATATTTATCTTTGGAGAGGCTAAATTTCAGTCAATTTTTCAAATGTTAGTATGCTATCATATTTATACATGAATTTATTTTCTGATTATCATTCATGGCGAGTTTATTAAGATCAAAAATACTACTCAAGATTCTTTTCATTTAATAGTTTCATAATAATTTTACATAATAACAGGTACTATAGCTTTAGACAGGCAGTCGGCAGCAACTGTCACTTATTTGTCTCACCGGAGAGACTCGCGGTAAGGCTCCTGTATGGTAGGCCTGTCAGCTTTATAGTCTGAAAGCCTTCGCACTTGGGATCTCGGTACAACTTGCGAAGGTATTCATATAAGGGGAGGTGATAGGTGTAGGAATGTGATGTTACCATGATGTGTTTGGTCCATGCTATGGTGTATAAGGAGGTTCATTATCGATGGAGATCAATAAAATTGCGGTTTTAGGTGCAGGTACCATGGGTATGGGTATTGCCTGGGCAGTAGCTGGTGCAGGCAAAAAGGTCGTCTTATATGATATTAAACAGGAAATAGTCGACAAGACTATTGAGAGAATCGGTAGAGGCCTAGCTAAAGCGGAAGAAAAAGGCCAAGCTCCTGCGGGTGCCAAAGATTTTGTCACCGCTAACATCACCGGCACTGCCGATTTGAAAGATCTGGCTGATGTAGACTTCGTTATTGAATCTGTGGTAGAAAACATGGACATTAAAAAACAAGTCTACAAGGACTTGGGCGAGATCCTGAGACCTGAGGTTATCGTATCTAGTAACACTTCTTCATTATCCATCACGGAAATTGCCGCTGCCTATCGTGATCCCACTAAAGTAGTTGGCATGCATTTCTTCAACCCGGCAATGGTCATGGCTCTTATCGAAGTAATTCCAGCCATTCAGACTGCTGATGAAACTGTCGAAGCAGTCATGGAACTATCCAAAGCCATTGGCAAAAAACCAATCAAAGTAAAAGAAGGCCCTGGCTTTGTCGTTAACCGCATCCTAATCCCGGGAATGAACGAAGCTGCCTTTATACTCATGGAAGGTCTGGCCAGTGTAGAAGACATTGACAAGGCTATGAAGCTGGGAGCTGGTTGGCCGATGGGACCATTTACTCTCTGTGACATGGTTGGACTGGACATTGGACTGGAAGTATGCAATGTCCTCTTTAGAGAAACCGGTGATCCCAAATATCGTCCGGCTGGCATCCTTAAACAGATGGTGCGGGCTGGCTGGTTAGGCAGAAAGACCGGTAAAGGTTTCTACGATTACAGCAAAAAATAGCAATATTGCCTTATTGGGGCGGGGTTAAGGAGGTTAAGTATGTCTTATCGAGATAAACAGTATGAGACTTGTTTAGTAAGTGTTGAAGAACCAGGTATAGGTATAATTCAGCTCAATCGTCCTAAAGCTTTCAACGCAGTCAACGAACTGCTCCTGGATGAAGCTTATGAGATCCTGGAAGGTTTTCATCTGGATCCTGAAGTTCGGGCCATCATAATCAGGGGTAATGAAAATGCTTTCGCAGCTGGAGCGGACTTAAAAGCTGTCAATGGGTACAATCCTTTCCAAGCTCGCGACTTCCTGGATAAGGTTCACAAAACCCTCTTTATGATCGAAGACAATCACAAACCAACCATAGCTGCTGTTAACGGATTGGCCTTGGGCGGTGGCCTGGAAATGGTCATGGCTTGTGATATCCGCATTGTGGCGGATAACTGCACTTTGGGATTGCCGGAAATCAATCTGGGGATCTTCCCAGGTGCCGGGGGAACCCAGCGCTTTCCACGTAGCTCTTCCATCTGTCTCGCCAAACAGTACATATTCACTGGCGAGTTCTTCGATGGCGCTACAGCGGAGAAAATTGGTCTAGTGAATAAGGTAGTACCGGCAGCGGAAGTTGTAGGTGAAGCTACGAAATTTGCCAAGAGACTCTGCAAGAAGTCTCCGCTGGCTTTGCGCGAAGCTAAGGCCTGCGTTAATAATTCCATGAACTTGGATATCAAATCTGGCAGCCGTGCTGAACAGATCGCTTGGTCTATGCTGTTTGCCTCTGAGGATCAAAAAGAAGGCATGGGTGCATTCTTAGAAAACCGGAAAGCGGACTTCAAGGGTAAGTAGTTAACAATAGGTATTCAACCTGCTAAAGCGGATGTGATGATACCACTCCCCTGCGGTTCGCTCCCGCAGGTCTACACAATCATTATAGCGCCGCCCAGCAGGATGAACGATAAAAAGGGGACTCGGTAGAACTACCGAATCCCTTTTTTGTTGTCTATAGCACCTGGGCTAAACCCTTATATACCCTGCCCCGAGGAGTGTCTACTGTCACCAGCATCCCCTCCTCGAGTTTACTGGTAGCATCCTGGGCCCCAACGATAACTGGAATACGGGCCTGCAAGCCCATAATGGCCGCGTTGGAAGTAAGTCCTCCTTCTTCTGCGATCAAAGCTCCGATCTGGGACAGATAAGGTGCCAGACTGCTTTCAGCACTATGAATCACTACGATATCCCCGGGCTGAACGCGGCTCACATCCTCGGAAAAGTCTATGATGCGAACTGGACCCTTGGCGATTTCCGAACCAATCCCCATCCCCTGAACCAAAATCTCTCCCACAATGTGTACCTTCATCAGGTTAGTGGCACCCGAATGGCCGGTAGGAACACCAGCAGTCAATATAACCAGATCACCATTTTCAATATAGCCGCAACTCAGGGCGGCGCGTATGGACTCTTCGAACAACTCATCTGTACCGGACGTTGTCTGGATCAATACTGGATAAACACCCCACACCAGAGCCATTTTTTGCAGAATGGCCCGGTTGGGTGTAGCCGCTACGATGTTGGCTTGAGGGCGATATTTGGCCACCATGCGCGCGGTATAACCGGTGTGGGTGGAGGTGATTATAGTCGAAGCTCCCAAGTTAGTGGCAGTTGCACAGGTAGCATAACTGATGGCATCAGTAACCGAGATGTTTTCACGAGTTCGTTTACGTCTCAATATGTCAGCATAAGGCAGAGCCTGCTCCGAGCGAGCAGCTATACGCGCCATCGTTTCCACAACTTCCACCGGGTACTTTCCAGCCGCTGTTTCGCCGGACAGCATTATGGCATCTGCTCCGTCAAATATGGCATTGGCTACGTCAGACACCTCGGCTCGGGTGGGACGGGGATTGTTTATCATGGAGTCCAGCATCTGCGTGGCTATTATCACCGCTTTACCGGCACTGGTGCACTTATCGACCACTAATTTTTGTACCAGAGGCACTTCTTCGGCAGGTATCTCCACCCCTAGATCACCACGGGCTACCATTACTCCATCGACCACTTGGATAATATCATCCAGGTTGTTGACTCCTTCCTGGCTTTCGATCTTGGCAATTATATCAATGTCGGCACCCTTTTGTTCCAGTATCCGCCTGATCTCCAGAACGTCCTCAGCAGTACGCACAAAGGAAGCCGCTATAAAATCTACTTTCATTTCGATGCCGAACAGAATATCTTCCCGGTCTTTGTCAGTCATAAAGGACATATTGATACGCACCCCGGGCACATTTATGCCTTTGCGCTCTCCTAATTCTCCACCATTCATTACCCGGCAAACTACATCAGTGGGAGTGGTTTCTTCCACCTTGAGATTTATTAAACCGTCAGAGATCAATATAGAGGTTCCCGGTGTCACTTCCTGAGGTAGGTTCGCATAACTCACCTGAACCTCTTCATGGTTGCCAGGTACATCCCTACTGGTGAGAACGAATCTCTGCCCGACTTCCAATTTGACCACACCATCAGCCAAACGCCCCGTACGGATTTCCGGACCACTGGTATCCAGCATGATGGCTAGCAGTCCTTGGGATTCCTCGGCTGCCTGGCGCAAGTTCAGAATGCGTTGGCGATGTTCATCATGGGTTCCATGGGAAAAGTTTAGACGGGCTACATTCAAGCCAGCTGCCATCATTTTCTTGATAGTCTCTATCTTTTCGCTGGCGGGCCCTATTGTGGCAATGATCTTAGTCTTGCGCAAAATGGAAACCTCCCCCTTAAATAGATAAGACCCGAGCTAGATCGAACATGCCTAATTCGGGTGTCTTTTTGCCTCGGATTACCTCCTGCAAAGGTATCAAATGAACTCCTCCTAGGCGCGTAGCAGTCATAGCATTCCCCTTTCCACTGATCAGATAGTCTACAGCGGCTTTACCCATGCAGGAACCCATGATGCGATCGACGGCGGTGGGAGTTCCGCCCCGCTGGATGTGACCCAGTATAGTAACGCGAATATCCTGCCCAGTGGCTTCCTGCAAGTGTTCTTTCAGTTCCAAAACTGGGTATACACCCTCAGCTACCACAATGATGCTGTGCAGCTTACCGCGCTCCACTCCTTGATTGATCTTGTTTACGATCTGTTCGAAGTCGACTTCTATCTCGGGAATCAAAATAGACTCGGCTCCCCCAGCCACTCCGGCTGCCAAAGCGATCTCACCGCAGTCACGGCCCATCACTTCGATAACAAAAACTCGTCCGTGACTGGTAGCAGTATCCCGTATGTGGTTAATAGCTTGTAGAGCTGTATTCACAGCGGTATCAAAGCCAATGGAACGAGTATAGACTATATCATTGTCAATACTGGCCGGGATGCCTACTACTTTTATCCCCAACTTGGAAAACTCCCAGGCCCCACGCAGGCTGCCATTGCCCCCCAGAACCACCAGGCCGGTAATGCCATGTTTATTAAGCTGTTCTAAAGCCGCCCTGCGTCCTGCCTCACTCATAAAACTGCTGGAACGGGAGGTCTGTAAAATGGTGCCGCCCCGATGGATGATATCGGCTACTGAACCCAGATTCATAGACTTGATACACCCCTGGATCAATCCTTCGTAACCCTGCATTATGCCAAATACTTCTACTTGGTTGTAGATAGCAGAGCGAACCACCGCCCGAATAGCGGCATTCATTCCAGGTGCATCTCCTCCACTGGTTAGAACAGCAATTCGCTTCACAAAGGGCTACCTCCTCACACCGGCAACAGCAGAAGGTACTCCGGTGCTATTTTGTGCTATGTATTGCGTGACCCAGAGCTGTTCTCACTGGTCACAGAGCCATAACGATGGATTATCTCAGCATGACCGCGAATTTTAATGGCTGAAGTATGCTCGGTAAACTGAAGAACCATGACTTCTCCCTTATCCAGTTTCTCCGTGTGGTGAAACTTGGTGTCCTTGCCGCGGGTGAGCCCTATTATGTTCACTCCGTTTTCCAGAGCTTTGATAATAATATAGTCTTCTCCCATGAAGTTGTCGTTCATGCACTACCTCCTAATTAATCTTCCCCATTAACACTAATGAAACCATACTTTGTTCCTTCCATATAATTCTACTAACTCCTGCTTAAGGGCCAGATCAGGCTTTATACGCCAGCGTTCACTTAAGAGCAGTGGTTTTCTCCCGGGAGGATAGATGATGACGTCCATTTCTCCAGGGAAACCCACTAATGTCTGGAGCAGTCTTTTCTTACCATCCCCTTCTTCCTCATCATCAGAAATACGCACGTGCAGCTGGGATAATTCTTGGGGTAGTGGGAAAATCCGCCTCACAGCCAGTTTGGGCTCTTCATCACGGGTATCATAAAAACCTTCCACTACCACGGGCTGATCTTCCTGTAATTGCTGTAAATTGTTTCGATAAGCCGATGGGAAAACCAGCATTTCCAGACGACCGCTGGGATCTTCCAGATGGAAACGCGCATAACTCTCACCCTTCCTGCTCACCCGGCGCTGCAAATTGAGCATCAAGCCGGCCAAACGCACATAGCTTTCCTCGTCTCGCGCGCTTAGATCCGCTATTTGATGAGTGGTAAGGAAAGGCAAGAGTTCTCGGTACTGATCCAATGGGTTTTCGGATACATAGAATCCCAGCACTTCTTTTTCCCGGGCCAACCGCTCCCGCTGAGGAATTTCTCCTTTGACACGGACGACCGGCTCCTCGACCAGGCTCATAGTATCGCCAAACAAAGAGGCTTGCTGGCTATCCTGGGAACGGTGGATCTGCACGGCCAGATCAGCACATTGTTCCATGATCGATAGGGCCTGTTTACGCGTTATACCCAGGGAATCAAAACAACCTGCCACTATCAGGTTTTCCAAAATACGTTTATTGATTTGACCGGTATCTACCCGGCAGCAAAAGTCAAACAGAGAGGTAAATTCCCCTTCCTTGCGAGCTTGGACAATAGTACGCACCGCCCCCAGGCCCACATTTTTTATAGCTCCCAGTCCAAAGCGAATGCCTTCTTTGGCAACAGTAAAGTTCTCAAAACTCTCATTGATATCGGGGGGCAGGATCGCTATACCGAGCCTTTGGCACTCTTTGATATAGAAAACTACTTTATCCTGATGTTCAATGACACTGCTCAGAAACGCGCACATGTATTCCATGGGAAAATGGGCCTTCAAATAGGCCGTCTGATATGAAATCAAAGCATAAGCAGCCGCATGGCTCTTATTGAACCCGTAACCGGCAAAACTCTCCATCAAATCAAATAGGTGAGCTGCAGTCTTCTCATCTATTTTATTACGAGCTGCCCCGGTCACAAATTTACTACGCTGAGCCGCTAGCTCTTCCGGCTTCTTTTTGCCCATAGCACGGCGGAGAACATCAGCTTCCCCCATGGAGAATTCGGCTAGATTACTGGCTATCTGCATAACTTGCTCCTGATAGAGGATCACTCCGTAAGTGTCCTTAAGTATTGGTTCCAGCAGGGGGGTGGGGTAATCAATGGTCTGATGCCCATGCTTACAGTTAATGAAATCTTCCACCATGCCACTGCCTAGTGGGCCAGGACGGTATAGGGCGTTTATGGCGATGATGTCTTCAAAACGGTGGGGTTTCAACTCACACAATATACGGCGCATACCGTCACTTTCCAACTGAAATACACCAATAGTATTTCCGGCGGATAACAGTTGGTATACGGCATCATCGTCCAGGGGCAGTTGATCAATATTTATGGTTATGCCTCGGGTTTTGGCAATTATCTCCACGGCTCGGCTTATGACTGTCAGAGTACGCAGACCAAGTATGTCCATTTTCAGCAGCCCGATATCCTCTACCGTCTCTTTGGTAAACTGGGTGATCACATTGCCATCCGCCGTTCTCTGGAGGGGCAGCAACTTCTGCAGCGGTTGGGCACCAATAACTACCCCTGCTGCATGGATGGACGCGTGGCGCGGCATACCCTCGATGGCTCTGGCAAACTCGATGATGCGGCGGGTATTGTAGTCATTTTCGTATGCCTGTATCAGTTCTGGTGAGATTTCCAGAGCCCGGTCGATGGTCACTCCCAGTTCGGCCGGGACCATCTTGGCGATACGATCCACTTCTCCATAAGGAATATCCAAGACCCGTCCAACATCCCGAATGGCTGCCCGGGCGGCCATAGTACCAAAAGTTATGATCTGGGCTACTCGATCAGCCCCGTACTTTTCTATTATGTATTCAATGACCCGGTCACGCTTTTCAAAGCAAAAATCAATATCGATATCAGGCATACTGACGCGTTCCGGATTCAAAAAACGTTCAAACAGGAGATTGTAAGCCAGTGGATCTATGGTAGTTATCCCCAACACGTAGGAGACCAGACTACCGGCAGCAGATCCGCGTCCCGGTCCTACCGGCACGCCATGAGCCTTGGCCCAGTTCACTAGATCCTGCACTATGAGAAAATAACCGGCAAAACCCATCTTTTTTATAGTATCTAGTTCATAATCCAAGCGCTCGAGTACATGTTTCTCTGCCTGGGGATAGCGTTGGACGAAGCGTTCCCTTACCAGTTCATCCAGATAAGATTCGGCCGAATAGCCTTGAGGCAAATCAAAATTAGGCAGGTGAAAATGGCCAAATTCAAAGTCAACATTACAGCGTTCTGCAATTTTCAGGGTGTTTTGCAGTGCTTCCGGGTGGTCAGGAAACAAAGCGGCCATTTCTGAGGCAGTTTTTAGGTAAAACTCACTGCCTGGAAAGCGCATACGCTGTTCATCACTAATTATCGAGGAAGTTTGGATGCACAACAGCACATCATGCACCGGTGCATCTTCCCGTTTTACATAATGGAGATCATTGGTGGCTACCAGTGGGATGCCCGTTTTTGCACTCAAGTCATACAAAGCCTGACAAACCGTCTTTTCCTCCGGCATACCGTGATCCTGTATCTCCAGGTAATAGTTGTCCGGACCAAACAGGTCACGGTAATAAAGAGCCGTTTGCTCTGCATCCTCTGTTCGACCGGCCAAAATCAGCCGGGGGATCTCGCCGGCAACACAACCAGACAGCGCAATCAGCCCTTCATGGTACAAACTGAGTAATTCTCGATCTACCCGCGGTTTATAGTAAAACCCCTCTAAGAAAGCCCGGCTGACTAACTGAACCAGGTTGCGGTAGCCCACTTCATCCTGGCAGAGCAAAGTCAGATGGTGTAAATTGTCATCAATACGCGCCTCCCGATCCAACCTGCTGCGTGGGGCCACATAGACCTCGCACCCAATGATCGGCTTGACACCTTGCTTCTTGGCTTCTCGGTAAAAGTCGATCACTCCATACAGCACACCATGATCAGTAATGGCTACCGCCGGCATCCCCAGACTCTTGGCTTGAGATACCAGGTCTTTCAGGCGGCAAGCCCCATCCAACAGACTGTATTCAGTATGATTATGTAGGTGGACAAAATTCAATGTCCCACTGTAAGAATCAAATTCACTCATATCCTGCTCCCTTAAGAAGTTCAGCGCAACAGTTAGCTTATTCTATTATAGCAATTACTTTTTTTTACGGCGTGAATTCTATCGAGGTATACTTGAACGTTCAATTTCGCGTGGCAAAAGGGGATTGGATGCAAGAGGGGACGGTTCTTTCTGTCATTTTGCAGGATCTGCAATTTAACTAGGATATGGATAATAAAATGACAGAAAGAACCGTCCCCTCTTGCATCCTTAAGGTTCGGTGAGAATGGAAACATCGCAGGGTTTTCCATCGGTGATCTCCATAAGTTCAGCATAGGTTATCGGCAACGCAGAGTTGGATGTACCAGCAGCTGCATAGACCACTTCATATCTTTTCAGGCTTTCATCCAGATAAATAGGCACATCCACTTTTAAATCGAAAGGACATACTCCCCCCACTGGGAAACCGGTGATCTCTAGAACTTCTTCCGAGTTGGCCATCCGTACTCGGGAACCGACCAGATCACGCAGCGCTTTGGTATCTAAACGCACATCACCAGCGGAAACTACCAGATGATATTCCCCCGTTTTGGCCTTAAAGAGCATAGACTTGGCAATTTGCCCCACCTCGATGCCTAAAGCAGCGGCTGCCAGAGCTGAGGTACTGGTATCCTGTTGGAATTCAATTACTTTCAGATGGGGCTTACGCTGCTGCAACCAGGCTTGTACACGGTCAATGTCTCGCATTTTATTCCTCTCGCAGATCAGATTCCTCTTAATTATAACTGATATAATGAGACCGGATCGATAATGCTAATAGGTTTTCAGATAGTATTGGGATGAAATTTAGGCGGAAGTTAGATAAAATGGTCAATTATCAGGTGAGGGATCACATTCATCCCAATAATGACACCTTCGAAAGGCACTATCCATCGCTGTACATTAGTTGGGCATCGACTACGATAAAAGGCAGGATAAGGAAAACACTTAACTGGTTTAAGGTTTTAATAACCTCCTACGTTAACCGTTTTTTAATAAATTGCAAGGATTCATGTATCTTAAATATGACTATCATCAACTCACACCAAACTCTGATCAGGAACGGGCCAAGAACCACCATTGCTAGCCCAATTAAGAACCCAACATCATAACTCCTTGCCATAATTACCAGACCGGCAACGATGAAAATTACTGACGTTAACCAGAACACTATCTGGATTATTTTCGGAGTTAACATCTCATCAAAATACAAAAACTTTTTGATTGTTTAAACCCTCCCCTTTTATAAGTGCTGCATTGTTTCTCCCCACTTGCCTTTTCTTGCTGAGACTTGGCCCATAGAATGAATGATATTATTGAGCCCCTAAATAAGCAAGACATATATTAGGAAATCCATACCGAAAGCTCCAGCTATTTACTTTAATTGCTGCCGCTTTTCTCGCATACGCTTGCTCATGATCCCACCTACCCGGCCACAGGCTGCGTTACTTAGCGATTCCCAGCCTTCTTTTTCGATTTGCTCCCACAGTCCCAACTCTTTGGCAATTTCCATTTTCAGGAGATCGTACTCAGTCAGGGGTTTCTTTTTCTTTTCCCGGGTCTTCTGCTGCGACATCTTACCACCTCCGCCCAGGGTCAGTTTTGTTAAAAGATTACCCGGGCAAGGGGTAGATTATGTCCGGCAAATAACGGATGGACAAAAACTATAACCGGCCGATGAATTCATAAAGGTCAGGCAAACATCCTCGCCAGTCGGGAGTGAGATCCTGGCCTTTGTCTATTAACATATTTTCAACTAGAAAGGTCTTCATACCTATGGTTCCCGCCGGAAGATCTTCACCGATATCATTGCCCACCATAAGACATTCCTCAGGTTTCACTCCTATGGTGGCGGCTATTTCCTGGTAATACTCCGGATGGGGTTTACAAAAATGCATTACTTCGTAGGAGGTGATCAATTCATAATCAAAATGACCTACACCTGCCCAATCAAGCCGCTGCTGTAGAGCTATCATCGGAAACACCGCATTAGTAGCTACTACCACTTTCAAGCCCCGGTCAAAAACCTGCTGCATCATTTCGGGAATACCTGCAAAGGGGCGACTATGTATTTGTAGTTGGGGAAATCCTTCTGCATAAAAACGTTCAAAAAAGGGTTCGAATTCCTCACGGGGAATGGGCCAGTTACGGTAAAAATGCTCGGCAAATACCTCTTCATTGAGCAAACGGGCATCACGATTGGCAATCATAACATCAGTGGCCTGCCAAACCTTTTCCACCAATTGATCAGCTATGGAATACCCGGCATCTCGCGCCATAATTACCATCTTGCGAAAATATTGAGGGATAAAGTACTCCATATCTATATCCAACAAGGTACCATCTAGGTCAAACAAAACCGCTTTAAACATACCTTAACTCCTAACAACTTATATTTTGCGTTTGCATAATTAGTTCTTTTGACAAGTAAGCTTGCCAACTTCACATTTGTCATCCTGAAGCAAAGCGAAGGATCTAAGGCATTACAAGACTCTTCGCTAGCGCTCAGAGTGACTGTATGGTAGGATTTATGGAATTATGCAAGTTCCTCATTTATCTCATCACTTATGCTTCCGTAAAAGCTTGCAGGGAGGCTTTGACAGTGTCCATTCCGCTGACATAATAAGCCAGTCTCAATGCTTCCTTGATTTCATCTTCGCTGGCGCCCGCTTGCCGAGCTTGATTGGCCAGTACTTTGACTCCTTGCCCAGCACCTTTGAGGGCATCCAGAGCTACCAAGATCAATAACATGGTCTTTTTATCCAGAGCAGATGGGGATAAGGCGATAGTTGCCATCTGTTCCAGCATCTTATGATAGGCAGGATCATACGCAGACATCTTCTCTGCAAACCAGGGTAGATTGGCCATGTTGTCTCCTCCTTTCACTAAGCTATTATAGGCAATTATCGTTGCAAAATAAAGTTCGCTCCCCTTGATAAGGCTACTAGTGAAATTTATTTTTCCCATTGGCAGGAATTATTGGTATTTTATAGAAACAATTGATACTAACCTGTAGTCTTTTAAAGGAGGATTTCAATGTTTTACCCCTTCTTAAACAAGGAGAATCCAGATCATCTTGATTCATCAGTGCTGCTGAATGCTCTGCCCCGTCAAGTTTTGTTTTATTACTACCAGAGAGCAGTGCGCATCACTAACGATGTTTACTTTACTCTCCAACAAGTCTCTCTGGATGATTCGGCTCTGTCAGATATGGCACGGGTATGGCTCAATTTGATTGATGACCAGTTGGAAGCGGAATCAGATCTGCAGTCATTTGTTAATAATCCCTATCTGAAAACCATTGGGCCGTATTACTACCCGGAAACCAATACCCGTTTCTATTTCTGCAAGGAACCGGCTGACCCCCAAAATGTTTTGACTGCCTTTGACCTGGAACTGCTCGAGAATCTAAGCCGACCTGTAATACTAAACAGGGAACTGCAGCAGTACAGCAAAACCCGCAAAGGTAAAAAGTCTACCCAGGAGTTGATCCGCGAATTGGATATGTCCATCCTGGCTCTTCAGGAAATTGAGCAGATCAACCGGCACACCAACTATTTGCGCAAGCTTTTAGAGCAGCGCTATGCCATAGTAGAACAGGAAAACCTAGCCCCCAGCGAGCCTGATGAGGTCCCGGATAAACCGGTCAAGGACTCCGAGGAACGGCGTCTGGATAATCTGATACCTTTTTCCCGGGCTCGTTCCCTAAGGAAAAAACAAGAGCAGGAAGGCAATCGCTATAACTATGATGTTAAAGTGTACTTTATCCGCTATCGTGAGTATGAGAAAGCTTGTGAACGCTACAAACGCTTGCTGGAAAACTGGAGTGCCTGCCATCAGGCCTTGTATGATCGCTGTTACAATGATATCGATGAAGCTGAAGCCAAAATGAGAAAAGCCCTTTCTGTTCTAGACCTGTACAACAAGGTATTGGAGAAATCAGCTGTTCATTCTGATTACCAAGATGTAATGACCTTGGAAATGTTTCGTTATTTCTTGGAAACCGGCCGTGCCAGTGACCTGCAGGAATGCATGAATCTCTACGAAGAGGAAAAACATTGGCATGAAATCAAGGCTAGTCAAGAGAGAATCGAGAATACCATCTATTTTCTGCAAAGTAGCAGTGAACAAGGATTGCTAGCCAGCGAAGCACTGGATCTGTTGTTGCGAGGACAGCAGGGACAGTAACCATACAACAGGCCTTGGTTGACCAGCTTAGCTACTACCAATTGTTTCTGCTTGTTTCGGATCATTCGGGAAGGTGTTCGATCCTGTCCTTCTTAACAAAAAAAGAGTGCAGGATCATTCCGGCTGCAAAGCCGCCGACGTGAGCCCAGAAGGCGATCTGCCCATAACTATTGAAAGCTAACTCAGTGGCTCCGCTCCACAGTTGAGAAACGGCCCAAAATCCCAGGTAAACCCAAGCCGGCAGAGTGAATAGGAAAAAGGGCGGTACATAGGTGAGTATCCGGGCATGGCGAAACATCAAAAAGTATGCTCCCATCACTCCGGCCACTGCCCCTGAAGCGCCTACAACTGGTATGGGTGAGGAGAGGTTAAATACAAAGTGGAGCATTCCTGCTAATACACCACACACCAGATAGAATACTAAGTAACGGCCTGCCCCCATATGGTCTTCAACATTGTCCCCAAATAGCCATAGTATCCACATATTACCGATAAGATGCATCCAGCCGCCATGGAGAAATGTGGAGGTGATAAAAGACAGGTAGCCAACTGGCGCGCCATAAGGCTGGGAATAATAGGCTGGCACTAACCCGAAAGTGTAGAATATCTCTTCCATGCCGTACATTCCCTGGGAGATTGTATATATAAAAACCAAGGTGTTGGTGATTATAAGCAGAATCGTCACTAAGGGAAAGTGATGACTGGGAGTACTGTCCCGAAGAGGAAACATATGATTCTCCTTTGCTTGTTAACTGGTAAACATAATCTCCTGGGAACTACTGGGATAGCAACAATATCACAGCCAGGTGGTTTACTTGGATGGCACCGTCAAGGGCTGATTCCTGGCATCTCCATTTAGTGCGGTAAAATCGTTCTGCAAAAGTATGGCCAGGGCTTGATAGGCGACTGCCCTAGTAATATGGACTTCTTCGGGGTCTTTTACTCCTACCGGCACATTATTGAATGGCTGGATATATTGGTCACGGATCTGATGGAGTGCTAACAGTAATCCCACCAGCAGGTAAAAGTCTTCCGGTAGGTTTTCATTATCTATGGCGTGATCAAAAATGATCCAGGCAGCCTGATTCAAGTTATCCGGATTGTTTTTGAGATAAGGATTGCTGGCAAACTGCTGGAATCTTAGAGGAAAGATCCCCTCCAGATAATGGGCTACTGATGGCTGGTGTTGCTCTACAGCTCCTATCACCCGTGCAAACAAGGTCTGGAGACTACCTTCCTTTTTGATCAGGTTTTTTCTTTTCCTCAGTCGATTCAGATCCTGGTCAGTCAGGCGAATACTATTAGCGGCTTGTAGTTCCAGAGGCCGTAAAAACTGTAGCAGGCTGTACACTCCATCGTTCAACACCTGCGTCTGCTTATTCTCGGTATAAACATGATAGATCAATTCAGCATCCAGCAAGGCTTTATAGAACAGGGCATGGGCAGCATCTCTTGGCAGGGAGGACAATCCAGGAATGGCTTGATTCAATATTCCCTCGACGTACTCCAGTGAATCTTCACCCACGCTTTCCACAATTTGATCCTTGATGTAAAATAACTGTCCTTGGATCTCATCCCAGCGTTTCTCCACTATGATGTCCTGCCAGGCCAAGCTTACTAGGGTCTCACCGGCTTGCTCCTCCAGCTTGCTTATTTGCAGTAAGTATTCATCCAGCCTGCGAGTTGCTAGTCTAGAGGCATTATTGGACATCTCCTGCAATTTTATCAGTAGACTTCTCATTTCACGGAAATAGTTCAACACCTGAGCGGTAGACCTCTGAAAACGCCCCACTACCTCAGCAGAAAATTCCTCCAGGTCATCTAACAAAGAATTGTGGAAATCAACCATCCGGTTTTCCAAAGACCTCTCTACTACTATTCCAAACTGCTGGCCTAGTCGAGTCGGGCTCAAATGTTCTGCCATTTCTGCTTCCAGGCCCTGAGTGCGAGCTTGTTCAAGCAACATCTTATATACATACTCATAGAAGTATTGTTTTTCTCGCTCCATGCTTTGGCGAAATTCGCTGGTCTTAGTTTGCAGCCTTTTGCGAATGTCGTCTTCATCATCAAAACGACGCTTTTGCACATCCTGCATGATAGCTAGAACCTGATGGGTACCTTCCTGCAAACGCTCGACCATTTTCATCTTGTCTTCATTCGATGCATCAATCAGCTGAAATATGGAACGCCCTTCCTGGGCACTGTGTTCGACTTGCATATAAAAGTCATTAACTTTTTCCCATAACCAGGACAACCCCATACTAAATCTTTGCTGATAGTCTTGTTCTATGGGTTCTAGAAATCTATCGACCTTTTTATCATAGACCTCTTCACAATACGGCCTGATCTCTTCCATCAAATCTTGTAAACGCAAGTGCAAATCAGCATCAACATCTGGTTCATCTGGAGTAGAACGGGCGATTTTAAAAATAAACATCATACCAGCAACCCACAAAAGAACCAATAGTACATTGGCCATCCAGGAAATGCCCTTGGCTATTATAAAAACAAGTAATAAGTTCAACAGCAGCAGCACCCAGATGCCTATCCACAGGTTAGTGTTCTTCTTCACAGATGCAATGAATCTTTCGGCAATGGTCACATTGTCACCTCATTTGCCTATCTTGCTGTTAAGATTATCGAAAACATAGAGTCACTACTTGATGGGTTATCATTATGCCAAGCTACTAGCTAGGTAACTGATGGTAAGCATGATAAACAGCAGGGTGAATATCCCCTTAAATACCGCTGGTTTGATAAAGCGGGTGACCGGTACACCCAGTTGAACCCCTACCAGGGTGCCCAAGCCCAATAGCAGCGCGATAGGTAGCACTACGAAACCCTGACTCAACTTGGTGAAAGCACCCACCGCAGTGATCGGAAAAATCGACATGAGCGTTGTTCCCACTGCCAAATAATGAGGGGCTCCATACAACCACATCATCGCTGGTACGATCAAGAATCCACCGCCCATTCCCAGTA
The DNA here is from genome assembly GCA_002305535.1 of Syntrophomonas sp. UBA1376. Taxonomy (GTDB): domain Bacteria; phylum Bacillota; class Syntrophomonadia; order Syntrophomonadales; family Syntrophomonadaceae; genus DTU018. Next base: position 22,632 of record DBRE01000045.1, on the reverse strand, counting down.
TTCCAGTCAAGCATCCCACTACCAGCCCTACAATAGGCATAGTCCAAAGGGGTGCCTTCGGAATAACCTGAGTCTGGATACGGTCATGGTTCCTTATATCCTGCCAGGTGTCTTTGGCCATACGAAGGGTCAAAAAGGCGAACAAAACAGCTAACATCAATGTCAGCACATGTTCCTGGGTGCTTAGATATTCCTTAAATAAATAGGAGCCCAAGACGACCCCCAACAACCCGCCTAAGCCAACTCTCAAACCCCAGGATACATTGACATTTCCCTGCCGGTAATGTCCCCAGGCTCCCGATAAAGCCGTGAACATAACGGCAAACAGTGTGGTGCCTATGGAATCAACAGTAGACAGATTCAACAAAAATTGTGTGGCGGGCAGCATTACTACTGCCCCGCCCACGCCAATTATCGCTCCTAGGATCCCGGCAACCATTCCTACCAGGATGATCAAGAAATAAGACAACATCACTGCACCACCATATAGTCTTTTGCCCGGTAAGAGATAAAACAGTACTGATTTTCCTTACTCGATCGGTTCAAATTCATCTGGTCCTGCTCCGCAAACAGGGCACATCTCTGGTGGTTCAGGGCCTTCATGAATGTAACCACAAACGCGACATTTCCATTTATTATAAACCTTTTCACCCTGGGAGTCCCTACCCAGCTGTTGCATACTTTCACTGCTGTCCACCTGTGAGGCGATGATGATCTCTCCTACCAGTACTCCATCTTTTAGATAGCTTTTCTTGAAATAACCGGTAGTCGGGTCTTCAACTACTACCGTCCTGACCTGACCATCCGGGAAATTGACCTCACCAATGGAAAAGATCTCTCGATCAAAGGCCGCCAGCGCTGTAGATAGAGTAGGCATTTTGAACTCCACCCAATCTCCCGCAGCAGCAGCTCCCGCTACCCGGCCCATTTCCAAAGATACCGGCCACAGTCCAATGACCCGCTCACCGAATTGGGCTACATCGCCAGCCGCATAAACTCCATTGATATTGGTACGCATTTGCTGATCGACCACTATACCCTGCTGCACTTCCAGGCCGGCCTCCTGAGCCAACTGCACCTGGGGCTTCACACCGGTGGAAAGGATCACTAGATCAGCGGGAATAGTCTGTCCGTTGTTGAGACGCACCCCCTGCACCGAGCTTTCACCGACGATCTCTTCGGTGGATACCCCCAGATGCAAGGCAATTCCTTTAGACTCCATCAAATCATGCAGTATATGGGAAGCCTGCGGGTCAAGCTGTCTGGGCATAAGCCGTTCATTATGCTCAACCACTGCTACTTCCCAGCCCAGGCCGATCAATTCTTCCACCGCTTCCAGTCCCAAGACACCTCCACCAATAACTACAGCTCTTTTGGCTTCTTTTAGGGCCTCTTTCAATCGGCGGGCATCCAAAAGATTGCGGAGGGTATAAACGCCAGAGAGATCGACCCCCTTGAAAGGAGGAACATTGCTAAAAGCTCCAGTTGCGAGGATCAATTTATCATAACTGATGACTGTTCCATCTTTAGTTTCCACCTGGCGGGCACTGCTGTCCAGCTTAACAACCCGTTGATCAGTTAGAACATCGATACGGTTTTCAGCATACCAAGCGGAATCGTGTACAAACAGCTGCTCCGCACTGAGTTCTTCGCCCAGATAATCGGATAGCATAGGACGGTAATAAGGGAGGACTGGCTCATCGGTCACCATAGTTATAGTAGCGGTTTTATTTCGCTCACGAATGGCCTGAGCTGCTGATAATGCTGCGATACCTCCGCCTACAACCACAAACTTTCCTTCACTATCATTAGAGTATGCTTCCTCAGCCGAAATTAATTCGAAGTTCTCTCGGCCCATCCCACAGACCGGACATATCTCTGGTGGTTCTGCTCCCTCATGTATATGGCCACACACCAGACAGCGCCACTTCGACTTGGAAACATCCTGTTTTTGCTGTTGAATAGCCTTCGCAAAATCCATACCCAGCTGAAAAGCCTTATCCAGGTCATTATTATTGGGCTTAAGCCGTACCCGCAGTCCCGGTATGACTTTCATCCGCAATGAATTGAAACGTGCCTCTATGCTAGGTACAGCTTCACCACTCCAACCATAGGCACCGAAAGCTGCTGCTACCTTGCCGGCATGAGTGATGGGAGACAAGTTGATAAGCAGTTGCCAGATCGGGGGCAGGGCATCACCATTGATAGTAGGGGAACCCACTAACAGACCATCAGCTTCATTGATGGCCTGCAGAACTCTATCCAGTTCCGCGTAGACCAGGTCATGTTTTTGAACATTGAAATCGCCGACCGTTTCGATCCCTTCGATGATACTGTTGGCTAAAGTTTCCGTATATCCGTAGGCACTCACATAGGCTACTACGATCAGTGGTGGGTCTTCTTTATATAAGCGCCCTTGCGTGGCCCATTGGCGGTACAAATCCACATAATAGGGTATGTTCTCCCGTAAAACTGGTCCATGTCCTGGACAGATCAACTGCAAATTGAGAGGCTTGATTTTTTCCAAGGCTTCCAATACATAGGGCTTAAAGGGGCCCATTATCTTATCAAAGTAATACTGATAGGCGTCAAGAAAGTCTCTGTCTATCAGATCATTGAACAGCCTTTCGTCCGGGTAATGACAGCCAAAAGAATCACAGGAAAACAAAATGCCTTCTTCCTCCAAATAGGTGAATATGGAATCAGGCCAATGCAAAAAAGGAGCTTCGATAAAGGACAAGGTTCGGTCGCCCAAAGATATTTTGCTCCCCTGCTCAACAATTTGATGCTCAAAGCTTTTATTAGCGATTTCTTTGAGAAGGTCAATGGCAACACCGCTGCCGAGGATGGTCATTTTCGGATTGAGGGCTAATAGTGCCTCGATAGAACCTGTATGATCCGGTTCAGCATGATTAATGATCAAATAGTCAATAGCAGAAACGTCAACTACTTCTTGCAGTCTCTTGAGATGTTCATCCCAAAACTTCACTTTCACGGTATCGATCAGAGCGGTCTTTTCAGAGCCTTTGACCAAATAAGCATTGTAACTCGTCCCTTGCTCTGCTGTCATGATGATGTCGAAGATCCGCAGGTCGTGATCTCGAGCTCCCACCCAATAGACATCATTGATTATTTTAATAGCACTCAAACATATCCCTCCTTTGATCCCCGGCTAGCAGGCCAGGTTACTTACATCATATGGCATATCCTTCCTGTGGGGCAAGCAAAGCTTCCAAATCATACCCGATTGTTTTTAGCTCTGATCACTGATACCTTGCCTGTTTTCCATAGTATGGATATTGGCACTATTCTCCATGCACTTTTTGTCCCTATAGATAGCAAAGACCGCTTTCACATTAGAAAACGGCCTTCAAACTGAACACTCATATGTAGAACAAATGGTGATACTATTTTCCCTTGAATTCTGGTGGGCGCTTCTCCAGAAAAGCCCGGGTACCTTCTTTGAAGTCATCAGAAGACCAGGTCAACACTTGATACATGCTTTCCAGTTCAGCCTGCTCGTAGAAATCGTTAGACATAGCAGCACGTAACAGCTTTTTGTCCATCTTGAGAGTGTAACCAGGCCCTGCAGCCAGTCTACCCGCCCAACGTAAAGCTTCATCCATTAGATCATCAGCAGCCACCACCTTATTAACAATGCCTAGCTGTTCAGCTTCCTGGCTCTTTAACACCTTGCCTAACATTAGTATTTCGGCGGCCTTCTGGTAACCTACCAGACGGGTCAAGAAGTAAGAAGCACCGCTGTCTGGGCAAAAAGCTACATTAATAAAATTGAAAGCTATTTTGGCAGTATCAGCAGCAATGATCATGTCACAAGCCATTAAGAGAGCCGTTCCCGCCCCGGCCACTGCACCATTGACAGCAGCAATAACCGGTATTTCCATTTCATAGGTGGCTTTCACTACACCGGTTGACTGATCATAGGTCCACTTGGATTTAGCCGGACTGTCCATAGCTGCCAGTACTGATACATCTCCCCCCGAACAGAATCCGCGACCTGCTCCAGTGAGGATCATGACTTTGGCATCATGCTCCTTGATCACCTGACAGGCTTGAGGATAATCCTGGCAAAGCTCTACATTAAAAGAGTTCATATACTCAGGCCGATTTAATGTCACTACTGCTACTCCGTTGTCGCTGATTTCTAATTTTACCGTTTCCCATTCTTTCAGCATGGTTGTTCCTCCACCTTTCTCCATGATTACATTATTCCCGTTACCGATATTATACCATTCAAGTATATTCTCGGGAATGACCAGCTGGGATGTCAACAGTTTCAGCCGTTCGGTTCGACTTCACCAGCTTCATCACCAGAACTGGCAATTATCGAAATATTGCTGCAAAGGACTTTTATTGTGAAATGTCGAACGAGGGAAATAGACGTAATCCCCCCATTATAAGCAGAATATTTCGATCTCAGGAGGTTGCTATGGAGTCTTACATCAATGAATACAATCAGAAGTTGGTTTCGCCTGAAACAGCTGTACAGCTAGTCAATTCCGGTGATTGGGTGGAATACAGTGCTTTTGTTATGGCACCGAAGGTATTGGATGAAGCGCTTTCCAAACGTGTCAACGAGCTTTGGGATGTTAAGATCCGTGCCACTACTTCTATTTTTCCGGCTCAAGTAGCCCTTGCCGACCCTTCCCGCCGCCATTTTCTTTACAGTAGTTGGCACTTTTCCGCTGCTGAGCGCAAACTGCATTCTCAGGGCTTATGTAGCTATATCCCATTTCTTTTTCATGAAGCCCCTTTGCTATATCAGCGCTATATAGATACCGATGTGGCCTTTTTGACAGTAGCTCCTATGGATGAACATGGCTTTTTTAATTTTGGAACCTCCAACTCGTTTACCAAAGCCATCGCTGACCGGGCCAAACGGATAGTATTAGAAGTAAATGATAAGGTTCCAGTTTGTCTGGGTGGCTCTAACGAATCGATCCATATATCGCAGGTAGATGCCATAGTCGAAACCAGTTGGGATATCCCCGAGATCCCCAACCCCAAAATCAATGATGTTGATCGAGCCATTGCCCGGTTGGTCATGGAGGAGATTGAGGACGGAGCCTGTCTGCAGTTAGGAATCGGAGCGATGCCCAATGCGGTAGGTGCAATGATCGCTCAATCCGACTTGAAAGACTTGGGTGTGCATACGGAAATGCTAGTTGATTCGTATGTGGACATGTATGAAGCCGGATGTATAACGGGACGTCACAAGAGTATCGACCGCTACAAGATGGCTTACACTTTTGCTATGGGCAGCAAAAAGCTCTACGAATTTGTACACCGCAATCCAGTTTGTGCCAGTCATGATGTTCTCTATACCAACGATCCGGCCAATATCGCTCGTAATGACAAAGTGGTCGCTATCAACAATGCCATTGAGATCGACCTGTATGGACAGGTTTGCTCGGAGACGGCTGGCTTTCGTCAAATCTCGGGTACTGGAGGTCAGTTCGATTTTATATTCGGCGCTTTCAGATCCCGGGGAGGCAAAGGACTCATTTGTTTGAGCTCTGTTTTTACTGATAACCAAGGCAACTTAGTATCGAGAATAAGACCGAGTTTGTCGGAAGGGGCAGTGGTAACTGTACCACGTACCGTAACTGAATATGTGATAACCGAATACGGCAAGGCCATTCTCAAAGGTAGATCCACCTGGGAAAGAGCCGAGGCCTTAATTAATATTGCTCATCCCAAAGTACAGGATGAATTAATACGGGAAGCGGATCGCATCGGTTTGTGGGTGAGGAGTTCTAAACAAGTAGGCTAGAGGATGACATCGGTGACCTGGCTAGATCTTTTTAGCCCTAGCCAGTAATGCAATTACCGTCAATGAGGTGCCCGAGTTAACGCAGCTATTAGCCTTTTTTGACGGTCTGCGAGGCCGCCCTAAGGCGGCCTCTTATACCGTGCGACAATCAAGATTTTTGGTAGCTCTCCACCAGCAGGCATCAAAGGAGTGGGCTCCCGCCACTGACTCGATTGTACCACTACAACCCCCAATATATCATATACTTATCTCTTCTCCATCATAATAGTCGGGATGGGCAGCCAAGGCTTTACCCCCGATATTTAAGGCCAATAAAGCTACAATCATAGTAAAGATAGCCAATCCTATATACAGATAAAAAGCCGGCAGATAGCTACCCATGCTATCAAAAATAGATCCCGAAAGAGGCATGCCTATGCCTGATCCTAGTGTATAACAGATACTCATTACACCATATATAACACCGTAATTTTTCTGTCCAAACAATTCCGCCGTTAAAAGCGGAGCTGGAATAGTCATTATAGCATTGGCAAAACCAAAGACCAAGCCGAACAAAATCGCCACTGCAGCAATTTTCGAACCAGTCAGAATAAAAGAAGCCAAAGCAAATACAGTAAATATGAAGATAACTCCTACCCTGGAGCCATAACGGTCAAATATTGAACCCAGCACAATTTTGCCCAGTACCAGAACTCCCATAAATAGTGCCACAATATTGGCAGCAAAAGCCGGTGAATGCCCAATGTCATTTAAGTAGGCCGGAACATGGTGCTGAACTCCCATATTCATTATTCCTATCATCATCAACACCAAAGCCAAGAGCCAAAAACCAGGGGTCTTTACGGCCTCTCCTAAAGTAAATCCTTTCAACTCAGCAGTGGTTTCAGTTGCCTCAGTTGTGTCCCCATAAGCCTGCAAACCCATTTCAGAAGGATGTATCCGGACGACGAAAAGAGCCACCGGAATAGTTGTGATGGCTAAAATTCCTCCCAGGATCATGTAGGCAGTTTGCCAGCTATAAGTAGTTATTAGATAATTTGCCACCGGATTAAACAGCATTCCTCCAATACCGCTGCCCGCCAAGGCGATAGCTATTGCCAGGCCCCTTTTTTCTTGGAACCAGTTGGTTATCAATAATGCCACCGGTATTACATGAGTACCTGCCGAACCGATTCCCAATAGAACAGATAGAAGATAGAAATGAATTAATTGGGTAGATTGAGAATATAAAAAGAAGCTAAGGGCCAGAAGTGATGTGGCTATACCCATTACCACACGGATATTATATTTGCTGAGCAGTTTGCCCATAAAGGGCGCAGCCAACGCCATGGAAAGGGCAGCAATAGTAAAATATAGGGAAAACGCCCCCCGGTCAAATCCTAATGATTCGGTTACTGGTTTCAAGAAAACCCCAATGGAGTTAATAGAGATACCAATCCCGGTAAAGGTCAGCAGGAAGCACCCCGCTACGATCCACCAACCGTAAAAAACCGGTTTTTTGTCCATTCATAAATCCCTCCTATTTAATACTGACCTTCCCCTTCGTCCTTGATGATTTACGTTTATATTCCCTATTCAAAAATGTTTGTGTATGAACCACCTCCTCGTTTTCAGCGGAAGCAAAAGCGCTCTCATTCTGTGCTCCTAACTGGCTTAAAACCCTTAAGTTCGGTTAATAGATTCCTGCTTTGCCAAGATCATAGCTCGGGATTACCAAATGATCTTATCTTATTAAATTCAGTAGAATCGCATTTTATGAAACCATTTACGACTTCCTTGTTCAGTCGTGCCGAACATTGTTCGCTATAATGTTTTGACAAGAACTTCTGCACCGGGCCAAATATTCCTTCTATTCAGAATATTTTTATAATTTACTTTTGCCTCTATAACCGGAGCATTTCATTGTTACGATGTACTTAAGTTATGCAACTCTCCGGCTGTTTAGGAACCAAAGGTAACTAAGAATCCTCGAAGTGTTCAGGAAAGATGAGAAGGTTGAGCTAGTCAGTGCTACTAAAAGGCACTGATTATATTCCAGCGCTTAGCATCTGATGGATGAAAGTTATTATAAGAATATGATTATTTTCGGGTAGGTACTACTAAAGCCGAGCGAAGCTGCTCTTTAGGTTGGTTGGGATAGAAAACAGGATTTTGATCTTTAACGTCGAATGGTGTCCGTAAACAATTCAATATTATTAGTGATCTGTAATTTTCGAGCCTCTATACCTGGAACATTTGTTACGGTATAAGGCCGATAGGGTATAGCGGGAAACGGCTGTGCCTCCCGGTGCGGAAAGAAAATTCACAGTAATTCCCTATGGATATTTCGCACTGGGCTAAACTTTATTAGTTTAGCCCTTTTGTATATCCGTTTGGTATCACCAATTTTCTGCAGGCAACGGGTTGAGTAATAAATTAAGGAGATGAAAAACAATGGTTTTTCAAGATGCTCGGCAGATATTAGCAGCACTATTGCAGGAACATGGCGAATCAGAAAGCCTGGCGGTAGCTGTGAGCAGTCGCTCACTTACCAAAGAGGAAGCCATTGGCAACCCTGATCGAAAGGACTTCCCTTTGCTGCAAGGCAAGGAAGTACTTGTACAGGCGGAGATCGATGGCTGGGCTGGGCAGGCATTTACCGGTGATCCTTTGCCTTATAAGGGTCTGGTCAAAGATGTGCTGAAATTGGATCCTGACCGTCCTGGCCACCAGGCTTTACTGGTAGCCACTCTTAATGCCTTGGCCCGCAAAATGGGTAAAACTGATCGTACTATTCATTGCCTTAATAACGAACCGGAGGAATGCGCCGGCCGGGTATGCGGCTATTTACGGGAAAAGCATGGTTCTTGCCGGGTAGGCATCATTGGCTATCAACCTGCCCTGTTGGATGCCTGCAGCAGCGAATTTGGGCCTGAACAAGTATTCATTACTGATCTGAATCCGGATAATATCGGGCAGACCAGATATGGAGTTGTGGTATGGGATGGTGCCAAGGATACCAACAAACTTATTGACAGTGCAGACGTGTTACTGATTACCGGCACCATACTAGCTAATGGGACTTATCTCCCCATTCTAAACAGCATTGGTGATAAGCCCTACTACTTTTACGGTACCACCTGTGCGGCCATAGCCAGTATCAATCAAATACCCAGGTTGTGTTTTAAGTCAAAATAGTTGAGAGGGGAATAAGGGATGAAGGTTACACGGCGATTATTGGTGTTATTATTAAGTTTATTGATGGTATTTATGTTAACAGGATGCGGGTCTGGAGATAACACCTCGGAAAACACAGAACCAGCACCACAGGAAATAAGTTATGAACCAAGTGTCCTGCATGTTTACGCTGGAGCAGGCTTACGTCAAGCTATGGATCCCATCGGGGCTGCTTTTGAAGAGAAATACAACTGTAAAGTGGAATATACCTATGGCGGATCAGCTCAAAACTGCAGCCAAATTATCCTACTGAAAAAGGGAGATATTTTTGTACCTGGAGCCGAGGAAGAAGTGGAACCGCTGCGCGAAGAAGGACTTGCAGCCAAAGAGCAGCGGGTTATTTATCATATACCGGTTATTGCCGTTCCTATTGATAATCCTGCTGGCATTACAGGTTTGAAGGATTTTGCCAAACCGGGTGTGAAAGTGGGTCTGGGAGATCCTACCGCTAATCCTATCGGTAAAATTGCCGATAAAATATTTGAGAAAAACGGTATTATGACTGATGTAGAAAAAAATGTAGAAGTACGCACTCCTACTGTCAATGAACTTATTGCCTACCTGGGGCTGGGCCAAATTGAAGCCTCTATAGTTTGGGAAGAAAATACGGTCAATGCTACGGATAAGATAAAAACTATAGCTATACCTGAGAATGAAAACCTAATCAAGACTATCCCCATAGTAGAGTTAACTTGTTCTGAAAACAAGGAAATGGCCGGTAAATTCATTGAGTTTTGTGCCACTGGTGAGGGAAAAGAAATATTCAAGGAGCTAGGATACAAACCTTATGACGAGTAAAGATAGCTTTTATAATTCTGCAGTAAATGGTGCCTTCCGGTTTGGCAATTTCTTTATGGGGATTCTGCTGGTCATCTTGATTACAGCCAGTATTTCGCTGGTGATCATTAGGGGTGTTCCCGATTTTAAGACCAGTTTGCAGAGTGCGGAAATAATATTTGCCATTAAATTAAGTATTTATACTTCAATAATATCCACTTTTCTCTGCATCTTGATGGCTATACCTATAGGATATTATCTGGCTCGGGTTAATTCGAGGTTTTCATTCTTAATCAATACTGTTTTGGATATACCGCTGGCCCTGCCGCCGATTGTTTCAGGTGTAGCGCTGCTGCTGTTATTTGGTACTACTCAATTCGGTCATAACCTTGCCCGTATGGGACTTGAGTTCGTGTTTACAGTAAAAGGGATCATTTTGGCGCAGTTTTTCGTAAATGTCCCTTACATGATCAAAGTAGTCTATACCGCTTTCAGTTCAGTCAGTACTCGTATGGAATTTGTAGCTCGCAGTCTAGGCTATAATCAGTTGGAGACCTTTGTAAAGATAACTTTGCCTTTAGCCAAGAATGGTATTATGGCGGCTATTATTATTACCTGGGCTAAGGCTCTGGGGGAATTCGGAGCCGCACTGATGTTAGCCGGAGCAACCCGACTAAAAACCGAAACCCTTCCCCTGTCGCTCTTCCTTAATATGTCTACCGGAGAACTAAGCCTGGCTATGGCAGCTGCTACCATATTGATAGTGATTTCGGTAGTCTCACTGCTGGTATTTGAAGCTTTGGGCTCAGGAGCAACGGTACTTGATCGAGGAAAGGACGGGGTATGGTAGTGCTGAAAGTAGCAAACGTTTCTAAGCGATTAGGTGACTTTACCATCAACAACATCAACCTAGAAGTGGACCGGGGGCAATACTTCGTAATACTTGGCCCCTCAGGCACCGGAAAAACCGTTTTGCTTGAGATCATTGCCGGTTTTCACCATCCTGACAAAGGCCGAGTATATCTATTCGACAAAGATATTACTCGTCTGCCGGCAGAAGCCAGGAAAATGGGATTTGTCTATCAAGACTACATGCTATTTCCTCACATGACAGTTAAGGACAATATTCTGTTTGGTGCTAAAAAATGCTTCCCGTTGAGTGACGCCCTGGATAAAATGATGCGGCTGGTAGATATATTGGGGATTGGCCACCTGCTAGATCGGTTCCCCCTGACCCTGAGCGGTGGAGAACAACAGCGAGTGGCTCTGGCCAGAGTTCTGATCATAGAGCCCACCATCCTTTTATTAGATGAACCGCTCAGTTCTTTGGATCCTAATAGTAAGGAAACCCTGCAAATGGAGCTGAAGAGGATTCATGAAAAGTTTGACACCACAATTCTACACATTACTCACGACTTCAACGAAGCTATGAGTTTGGCTACCCATGTAGGGGTTATGATTGATGGCACTCTGGCGCAAACCGGAACCGCAGATGAGGTATTTAGCCACCCTAATAATTTGGATGTGGCTTCTTTTCTAGGGATAGAAAATATTATTCCTGGCCAATATGTTGATGGCACTTTTAAATGCAATGAAAAGTTGATATTCCCCGCTCCGCCAGTCAACAACCAAAATCTATCTTACATCTATTTCTTATCCAAAGATGTACGTTTGGGTTGTCAACCCGGGTCGAGCAATTGTTTCCATGGCGTTGTTGCTGGGATCTCTTTCCAGAAAGACTTTGTTAACCTTTCGATTGATATGGGTCATCAAGTCAAGATTAAGCTCTCCCACCGGGAATTTAATGACTATCCCTTAACCTGCGGAAGCAACATCGACTTTCACATACCCGCGTCCAGCCTAGGCTTCATCTAACAATAGACAGCTATTGGCCACTCTGACCGGACTATATTGTACAAATATATGTAGTCCGGTTTTTATATAGCCGATTATGAAGTTTAGACTAATAACAGTTGGCTAAATGAAGCTTGTAATGGATAATTGATATATAAAGTATCTTTAAGGAGGCCTTACTACATGATATTACCGCCCAATGTTAGAAAAGTAATAGATATATTAAACGATCATAATAGAGAAGCTTTCGCTGTGGGCGGGTGCGTACGGGATTTATTGATGGAAAAGCCTCCTACAGATTATGATGTAGCTACCTCTGCACTTCCCCAGGAAATCATGACGATATTCCCAAAGACTGTGCCGGTGGGCATTGGACATGGAACAGTGATGGTAATGATGGATGGGGTACCTGTAGAGGTATCTACTTTCAAAGGTATTATTGAAGGGCAGCCAGACCTATACGAGGATTTACGGCGGCGTGATTTTACCATTAATGCCATTGCCATGGATGAAAATGGCGTGATCCACGATCCCTTTGGAGGTCGCAAAGACTTAAAAGAGCAAATAGTCAGATCACCGCTGAATCAGTCTATGGAGCGGTTCCAAGAAGATCCCCTACGTATGCTGCGAGCTATTCGTTTTGCGGTCGGCCTTGATTTTTCTTTGCACCCTACTGTGACCGAGGCTATTCTTGATCTGCATGATCTTCTTGCTAAGGTTTCCGTGGAGAGGATCCGCGATGAGTTCAATCGGATATTATTGTCTGATCACCCCTCCCGGGGAATGGAACTGCTGCTGGCTAATGATCTCCTGGTTCATGTGCTTCCCGAAGCCATGCCCATGGTCAACTTTGACCAGCACAACAAAAACCATGACAAGGATGTTTTCCAGCATGCTCTGGCAGTTTTAGAAGCATCGCCGCCTCGCCTTAAGGTGCGGCTGGCAGCCCTCTTCCATGATATAGGCAAACCCGCCACCTTCACTCAGGATGCTGATGGAGTAGGACACTTTTACGGGCATCATCTTAAAGGGCAAGAGATGACCCGCTCTAGTCTAGAGCGTCTGAAATATGATAATAAGACTATTGAGGATGTCACTACTCTGGTAGGTGCGCATATGACTCGCTTTGCCCGTCTAAGAGATGCTAATCTCAAGAAGCTGATCAGCCAGGTGGGCAAAGATAATCTGACGGATCTATATGACCTGCAGAAGGCGGATATATTGGGTTCGGCGCCTCCTTTTGACTTTTCATCTCTAGATAAAATGCAGACGGAGATAGAGCAGACCCTCAGCGAGAATCTTCCACGGACCATTCATGATTTGGCCATCAATGGTCAGGATTTGATAGAAATAGGTATCTCTCCCGGTCCGGCTATGGGCAAGTTGCTCCAGCATCTTCTCGAAGTGGTTCTGGAAGATCCTCAGAAGAATGACCGCACTACACTTTTGCAGCTAAGCATAGAGCTCTGTCACTAATCCTTCAACTGCTTAATTAAAGCCTGCAGTCTTTGGATGACCGCCTTTTTATTCAACTGGGGATCCCTATGTCTATTGATACTACCGTTTAAGTAATCCCAGAAAGATGCGGTCATATTGCTTTGGTTTATAGCGAAAGTAATGGCAGGAGCAGATGTCTTAGCTACGATAACCCCCACATCCTCCTTAACGTACAGCATAAAGCCCTCATTTTTATTCATGGTGTCAATATAGACGTAATAGTTAGGATAGGTCTTAAGAAGCGTAACCATATTCTCCAGATGGAGTATTAACTCACCCTGGGTATAGAATACATCCTGCCTGGGCAAGGTGTCAGGCAGAGCAACTCTCAGCCGGCCTCCCTTCATCTTATCCAGAGCGGGTACCGTAACGATTTCTGTGAAACTATGGGTGAGCAGATGTTCGGTGAAGTTCTGTTTTCTGATGTTAAGATACTCAGCTATCTCTTGGCCATCATTTTGTCCCATACGGGCGATGATCCCATCAACAACCACATCCGGCATAGTTAATATACCAAAAGATTCGGCTTTTACAATGGCATCGGCTGATTCCTTTTCGAACTCATAGAGTATGGAGTTATAAGCCTGGCTGTCAGCAGAAGTAAAAATCCGCATCAAGGGTCGGCATAAAGCTAACAAGTTGTTATATTCGCTCGTCAAGGCCCGAACCGCTTTTTTATCTGTTATCAGGAAATTAGCGGCCTCATCTTCCATGTTGCCCACCGAATTTGATATAACTGCCGCTATTTCCGGAGCAATGAAGAGGGTTCGTTTGAATAATCCATCCCTGGTCTTCGGATAATAATAGGGTTCAATGGCACCGGTCATATAAAGAGGCATCCATTTAGAAAGGCCCGTCAGCATCTCATCCAGGTTGCGGCTGACCGTATGTATCATGCAGATTCGATTACCCTGGGCAATCACTTGTATCATCAGAGCTGCCCATCGAGCTGCGTACTCAGGATTCTGGCCCAGCCAGTCAAAACTTTCATCGCTGAACAAAAGCAAAGTCTGGGGTTTGTTACAATTGATCACTTCCATCAAAAATGCCAGTGTTGCCTCCTGTTTGCCGGTGAATCCATAATGGATAGATACCAATGATCTTTTTATTTCAATATTATCAGCACTCTCAAGCTTGCTCCAATTCTGCGGCTTCTTAAACTGGAAGTCCTCCAGAATATCCAATAACCCCTGCACGGAATCATGAGGGTGGTCATTATCTTCTTTAAGCCACTCTCCTATCGATTTAGCGTTGTTGCTCCGGTTGTTCGAAACAGTGTATGAGCCGGGCATACATTCCTGCAAAGCGTTTATTTGGTAGTCATCCAAGCAGTGGCTAGCAAAATACTCTGCCATCAGGGGCACATAATTTTCATTCTTAGGCAGGTTTCTGACTCCACGGCGCAATCGGCTGATATAGGAAGGATCCAATGAAGTAGATAAGGCCAAGGCACTGTTGGAAGTATTGGTAACCTTCATTAAGAAATCCAGTTTTTCGCTAAATTTCATGAATAAAACACCTCTGCTACAATTATATGAGTATATCCGCACTTCAACAAGGTGTTTGTCCCAAATCAGGTCACCTGGGCTTTTTTCTTATAATGTGGCACAAAAGAAACCCCCATTAAGGGGGTTTGATCAATAGGCGATGAAAAAAATTATTTATTCAACAACGGGCAGGAGCAACGGTAGCACTTGTCATCATTGATATCGTTTAAAGTTGAACAGGCATTGCAGAATATGATGCTGTCCCTTGATTTATCGTATTTTTCTAAGGTACCCAGCACTTTGTGATGACGCACCCTATCGCCTATCTCAAAATAATTGTATTCGGTGGCATTGTCATCATTTGCTCGTTTCAGGATCTTGCCCTGGTCGGTTTTAAATACCACCGTGTACACGGTAAATCTAACCATGCGGTACTGACCGTCGCTATCTTTTTCACGCCGGGTCTCTTTCTCAATTTTTTTATCAATGACCACCCCATCCCACTGCTTGTCCGTCATACGGCTGATTGTCGACAATAAAGCAATAGTTAGGAACATACCCCCAATGCCCAGTCCGATATAAAGGGCCTGAGGATTGTCCATTTCCGAACTGGTCTGACCATAAATGAAAAATCCCACGATCACGATGACAGCTAAAATGCCAGCAAAGATAAAGGACCAGGCAGTGCTTTGGCGCTGATAGCTGGCAAAAGCCGGGTCATTGATCCGCTCTGAAAAGCCAATCAGCGGATTATTACCTTCCGGTTCCTTTACTATTGTTTCCGGTTCGGCGGGTTGGTTCTGGGCAGCCTGGGGCAGAGGACTGCCGCAGGAAGTGCAGAATTTGATGCTCTTACCAGAATCAGCACCGCATTTTGAACAAATCATTTTTTCCCTCCTATCACCTCAAACCTCAAACCTCACACTTCCCGATTCTACCGGCCGCCGTAGCTGCCGCCTCCGCCGCCACCACCTCCGCCGCCGGAGAATCCTCCCCCGCCGCCGGAACCGGATGAAGCTTTGCTGACTGCCTTTTCAGCAGAGTTTAATGCTCTTTCGAAAGATTCGCCGATCCCATCGAAGGAATTGGTCAGGGCATTCATGCCCGTATGATAGGTTCCATACATCATCCATCCTTGACCGAAGCGATAATCGCCCTCCTGCATATTGGGGAAAACTACTTCCAACTGCTTGATGACTTCTTTGGCTACCCCCAGAGTTACTGCATAAACCAGATAATACTCCCAGATGATGAGACTGGGTATCTCATGGCGCTGCATCTCCGAAAAGTGTTCCAGGAATCTTTTGAATGCTGCCCAGCGCACATAGTCTTCCTGACCTGTAACGGAACGTCGTTTGAAAAAGAGTGGTACCGCAAAAATAATAATGCCGGCAATGATCATAGCCCAGCCGATGGTTCCTATCCTGGCTGCCAGGACAAAACCTAGCACAAAAAGCGCTACTCCACCCAACACAGTGAAAAGCGTCATATTGCCATGGTTGTCAAAGAAATTGTACTTTTCGCATTTGGCTATTATGTCGGAAGTCCATCCACTCCACCAGGCGTGGAATTCTTGGCCATGTTTTTTGGCGTATTCTTCGATGTCGGTCAGATGTATATAATCTTTACCGCCGCCGATATCGTTTTTGAGATAATCGATAAGTTCTGCTTCATGAGGCTTAAGTACTGCTTCTTCCGGTTTTCTTAAGCTGGCTGGTTCCGGTGCCGGCAGAAAACTGAGCAGGAAGGTTGTGACTTCTTTGCTGCCCAAGAACTTGCGCTTCTGTACGGTGTCCTCCTCCAGAAAGAGGAATTTTCGACGGGCTAAGTCCATGATGGTAGCAGTGATATCATTGGCGTTCATTTTTTTGAAATTCCACAGCACACTTAGTTCCGCCGGGCTGTAACCAGCAGGCAGATCCCGGTAGTAATCACCGTCAAAAACCGTGGGATGTTTGCGCCCGTATCGGCGCCATAACATAAATACACTGACTAAAGCCGCTAATACGATGCCAGCGCCAACACCCATTTCCGCTCGGGCCATCATCCGTTCTTTATTGGCCTGGTCAGCCCAGCCCTTTTCCTCAGATAAAATCCTGACCAGAGCCGGTTGATCCACATAGGCTTCCGCCGGCGCCCCGGCAAACAGACTGACAGGCATGAGAACCCGTCCTTCCATGAAGGTATAGGAGGGCAGATCGCTGACTTTCATAACGACTGCATTAGGGCCGGCAAATTGGATTTCTCCGTTTAAGGGCCCGTGTCCCCAGATGCGGATGTCTTCTCCCTGCTGGAATTGTTCTGCACCCGGCGGCAGGGTCAGGTTCACCTGTACATAGGAAATCCGATTGCCGTTGGCTTCCCCGATGAATTTGCGATAGAGTTCTGCCGTATCCTCATAGATTGTAACCGCATTGATCACCCGGTAAGATACGTCAAAGGTGCGCACTTGATTAGAAGCATTTATGCTCCAGTCAATGAGAATGTCATCACCTTCGTATTTGATCAGAAAAGTACCGGGCGGGCCGTATTCAGTGCCGGGATTGAATTCATAGGGCTGCCCGTTTTCACTCACCTGTACTTCGGTTATAGGGGTATCACCCTGGGGGATCTTTACATAAAATCCGTTCCACTGCCCGGAAAAGTCCACCGTGATCCTTTCCGTCACCTGCATGGACGCATCTGGGAACACCTGAGCATCCACGATGATCTGATCCATGGTCAAGGAGCGATCCGCCAGGGCCAGCGTCGTCATAACGGCCAGGACTAGGAACAAGCCCATTAAGAGGCTGAAAACCGCGGTTGGGAAATGGCGGGAAAACAGTTTTCGTATCATACTGGCATCTCCTCTTTAAAACTCCACTTTCACAGCCTGACGCGCATCAGGTTCTCCCTGCAGGTTGAAGTAATCCACCATAGCAAATCCAAGCATACCTGCTACCAGGTTAGTGGGGAATAACTCGATCTTGGTGTTGAACTTCTGCACGGTGTCATTATAGAATTGGCGGGCGAAAGCGATTTTGCTTTCCGTATCAGTAAGTTCGGCTTGCAGCTGCATGAAATTGGTATTGGCTTTTAGTTCCGGATAAGCCTCGGCTACGGCAAACAAGGAGCGCAGAGCACTGCTGAGCATATTCTCCGCTTGCATCTGCTCCTGAATGTTTCCCGCATTCATAGCCATGTTCCGGGCTTGAGTTACACCTTCCAAAGTCGCCTTCTCGTGCTGAGCATAGCCTTTGACAGCACCGACTAGATTAGGAATCAAGTCATAGCGCCGCTTCAACTGTACATCCACCTGAGCCCAGGCATTTTGCACCCTCTGCCTCAGCTGCACCAGGCTGTTATAGACACTGATCAGGAATACGGCTAATAAGATTACGATCACGCCCAGAATTGTTAATCCAATCATTTTTCCTTGCCTCCTCATTAATAAAAATCTATAGAGAGAGTATTTCTATCCATTCTTTATCCAGATTCTAAACCCTCTTGGCATGTCGCCTACAAAAACATGGAGAATCCCTCGATCTCTCTCGGCTCCTTATTAAATGGCACCCCAGCAGCCTCAATGGCTTCCGGCACCCGGTCAAAATTGTTGATGATCACTCCGCCCATTTGATCCGAAAACCAGATACAGATCGGTTTCCCACCGCTGCGCTCTGTAATCCTTAACCCTCCATAGGAAGCAGTATCTGCCAGTAAAGCTGAGCCTGCTGGCTGGGTCGAAGATGCGCGTCCACTGATTACGGACAGAAACGCCAGGGCCAGGAAAAGCTTTCGAAACCATCCCGGGTTTCTCAAGGCCACCAGATCAACGGCAACTATATCATCGAACCGTATTTTCCGTACACCCTTAAAAGTTATTAGTGACAGGGCATCCGGTGTCAGTTCGATCAGGTAAGACGCGTGCCAGGCATTGCTGTAAAATAGGTAGATAGCAAGGCAAGACATAAGCCACATAAAGAGGGTCATCGGCCACAGACCAGTGACAGCCTGGACTGTTCCGCCGTTGATCAAAAAAGGCAGTCCGTAAAAGGGAGTAAGGAGTATCACCCCAGCCAAGTCTCCTGCTACCATACTGCCGGCCGAATAGCCGATGTCATCAGCTTGTTTTTTCCGGCGGGGCAGCAATATATAAAGCAGTAAACCTAATACCATAACTATGATGCCAGCAGTACGATAAGGATGATATAGCCACCCCGGAGCAGTACGGTACGGGCTGGACATAGCTCCCACACTGGCCTGGTAATCATGGTAATCTAAGCGCAGATAACTAGTGGCCTTACCGTTATTGGTACTGATATAGGCTGTTTGGCCTTCACCTTCCTGCAGCCCCCATTGTTGATAAGGCAGCTCATCCGGTTTGAAAAAGACCGGAACCGGTCCCGCCGGCTTCCAGAAGTCATCCTTGTCTTCTTCACTGACTCGGTCACCATAGAGAGAGAGGCCATAGTCCCCGTCGCTGGCCAACTGTACTTGGGTAAAAAAATCAGACCACTGATCGCTATCTACGGCCACCACTTTCCCACCGGTCTTGGCCTGGATATACTCTTCCAGAGGCAAGGCACTAAGTCGTTTCTCCTCTTGGGTGGCCAGACCACTGACAGATCTCAATTCATCAGTCTGCTCCTGTTCCCAATTTACAGCTGTTGCACTTATCACCGCCGGTGCCACATAGAAAAACAGGGGCATCCCCACCAGTATGCCCAAAACTAGGGCTAATCGCCGCCAAAGTTCCATCGCACTTGCTGTGGCCGTCATGTATTACTCCTCTCCCCGGCTAATAGCTCTGGGCACGGTCATCTTTGATATCCATATAATTCGGGCACCATTTTATGATAGTGCTGGCTGCTTTAGCCGGATCTATTTTAGTCATAGCAGTCATTTTATAGTATTCAAAATTACCGCCGAGAGCTGTGACGTAGACGCTGCCCCGTCCCGGTGCATAATAGGTAAGATTTTGAAACCCAGCAGCCTGATTATCCTCCCGCAATAACAAGCAGTCTTCGAACTTGGTAAAACCCAGGTCGAGATCCACGCCCATGTCCATGACCTCATAAATGGTGGATCCATACTCGGTATCATAGCTCCAGGTCTGCCCCACCGTCATATTGTTTTTTAAGACCGGATATATTTCAAAGGGGGCTACATCCATGATGTAATAAGTCCCATCGGCTCGCTCTACATAATGAAAACCAAAACCATATTCCTCACCCATATCGATACCCGTTTCTACCTCAGTGACCCGAACCGATTCATGAGGAACTGCCTGCCCGCTGATCCGATCTACTATCCCTGACATTCCATCGGGATAATTAACATAGAAAGTACACTTTAATCCTGGTTCGGACAAATAAGTTGCTGCCCGGGACAAATCAGCCTGAGGCGTACTCTGGGCCGGCACGTCGGATGCATTCTGTCCGCCGGCATTTGCGGCCGGGCTGCCGTTTTGCTGGGTCACTGGTTGCCCAGGTATGGCATTACCAGCCGGATCATCCTTGGAAAGCCACCAATAGACACCTCCGCCAGCCAGGAATAACACCATCAACACCGCAATCATTATGACCAGTGCATTTTTGCTCCCGGATGGATTAGTTCCCGGTGGAGCATAGCTTCTGCCAGACATGGGCCCGGGGCCTCCTGCTGGCGGTGCTGATGAAGCATAGGGCGGAGCAGTATTCTGGGGCGGTTGATAGCTCTGCTGCTGGGGCTGTCGATAAGCTGGTGCTGCAGGAGGTTGTGCCACCGGCTGGCTTGGCGTGATCGGCACAGCAGATACCGCCGGATTTTCTGTCATGGAATTGATATCAAAGCCGCAATCACCGCAAAACCTGTCTCCTGGTGTAAGGGGCGCCCCGCAGCTCGGGCAAAATTTTAATTCACTCATATCGATTCACTTCCTTTGTTATATAGCCGTTCCACAACCAGTACAGAATTTCTTGCCGGGTTTCAATTCTGCCCCACACTGCCCGCAGAATTTCATGGCCGGGGCTTGCCTGGGAGTTACATGGGCTGGGGCTGTTCCCCCAATGGCTTTTTGCAGAGCCTCGATCCATTTCATCAATATCTGGACTAGTTCTGGCAAAGTAAGGGCCTGATGCCGAAAGCGTGCGTCTCCTTCCGCCCCGATCTCAAAGGAGAAGAGATGATTGGCAAATGCCGTGGGTGTCATAAACATGCGGGAAAGGGTTTTTTCCTGTCCATTGACCAAAGCAGAGGCCTGACAGCTAATGGATCCCAACCAGCTGGTAATGATCTCGGTACCCATGAGACGTGAACGCTCTCCTAAAGTCAGGACACTCTCATCACTGGTCAAAAACCCCAGTTCCTCTACTTTCTTAATGTGCTCGGGTTTCAAGGCTATATTGATCCCCTTGAGTCCGCTGGTGATCTCAAACATGGTAGGCAAAAGCCAGCGTTTATCCTGACTGGCCAGGGAACGTCTGAGCAGTTGTACAAAATCCTGGGTACTGATGGCTAAATCCAAACCACCTCGATAATCCAGCATGCTCTCCAGGTAGGATCGCCGGTAAATGTCAATGCAGTGCAAGGCACAAACCAGGACTTCCATGGGGAGAACCTCGGGGAACACCGGCTGATAGTTGCTAGCAGCTTTGGAGGCATAGATATCTGACCACCATTGTAGAAACGATTCTTCATTATCAAACAGCATCAGCAGAATATTACCGTCACTGCCCTGAAAACGGGCCAAAACATCGTTATCGTCCAGGGAAAGAAAAGCATGATAGGTTTCTTCAGCCGAACCGGCTCCCCCACGGTTGAATTCAATTTTCAGATCCGGTGCCAGTAGTTTATTGGCGATGGATGAGAAATTAGCACTCTCAGCTAGTGGTTTGAATAACTCCGAAGGACTGCTGGTGGCAGCCTGTTCCGCATTATAAGTGTACAGCGAAAGTCCATTACCATTCGATCCAGAACGTCTGAACAAATGGTCGATATCTACCGGAGCCAGCTGGAATATTTCAGCATCGCCCGGCTTTTCCATATTCACTCCCATATCAATGCCTCCTATCGCTTGTTTTCTCATTTATTTGAGGGCGGTTCTGATCGCGCCGATACGACTGCTCACTTTATTCAAAAAGTCTCCCGGGGAACTATATCCCAGTTCCTGCAGGCGAGCCGCTCTGGCTGCCGGCGATAGGCTATTGTCTTTGATGACGGCAATCGCCTGTTTCATATTGTCAGGCATGGGTTCCACCCGGTAACCCATATCCCGATAACCTTTCTCCACGCTTTCAGCCACACTGGCCGTTTTACGCAGTTGTTCCATAGCCTCTGTCTGATTTCGCATGACCTGGGAGGGAGTATCTCCAGAGTTCCAGTAATCATCGAATTTCTTCCCCTCCATCAAGGACAGTTGTTCCGGATCCAGCATTGTCCCCTGCCCTCTCTGGGTCAGTTCGTAGCCGGTGGAAGGCCGCATCGGCTTCCCGTCAATCATAACGAAATCTACTCCTTGGTCGATCTCGTCTTGCGTCAGTTCGATCATCGGTCTGCCCGGTTGGTTGCCATCCGGTATACGCCAGGTGCGCTGGGTGCTGAAATCGCGTCCGGCAGACAGATCGAACTGATCCATGGCGGCTTCTTCATGATGTTTGGCCCATTGCCGGAAGCGTGTTGCATCATCCATATTTGCCCAATCGGTTTCCGGAAAACGCCGGGCAGCTTCATCCGGGCTAAATCCTGATCTTTCAGCAAAAGCCCGATAGTAAGTATCTTCCCACTCCGCTTTGGGGATTTCCACCCATTCAGGCCCATTAGGACCATGCACCAGTCTTTCCGCGATAACATCATTATCCGTGTTGATATTGAAATCAGTCGGTTCAGTCCCTGGTGTACGTACCGTCCTGACCCTGATCCCCTCTGGATCGGCTCCCGGATAACGGCCATGCAGGTGATCTTCTACGGCTCGATATGAAGGTTGATGTATACCCTCATCCATAGCCCGATTGAACTCTCTCTGGATCGCCTGGGATTCCTGAGGAGTCA
>DBRE01000090.1:2043-13760 GCA_002305535.1 Syntrophomonas sp. UBA1376 | reverse complement strand
GGAAAAGCCTAATATAGGCGAAGTAGAAACAGCTATCGGCAAAAACATAGCCGAATTGGTTGAAGATGGCGCTTGTTTGCAGTTGGGCATGGGAGCTATACCTAATGCTATAATGGGTTTCCTGACTGACAAAAATGATCTAGGTATTCATACCGAACTTATTTCCGATGGAGCCATGGAACTGATGGTTATGGGAGTTATCAATGGCAAACGTAAAAACCTGAATCCTGGGAAAGCTATCGCTACCTTTGCTTCTGGTACTACCGAGCTTTATGAATGGTTAAATGAGAATCCCCAGGTTGAATTCCGGCCAGTGGATTATGTAAACGACGCTCATGTGATCAGTCTGAACGATAATATGGTATCGGTAAACTCTGCTCTGTCAGTAGATCTACAGGGTCAGGTTTGTGCAGAGACTATCAATGCCAAGCAGTTCAGTGGTATTGGTGGACAAGTGGACTTTGTTCGCGGTGCTACCTGGTCAAAGGGTGGTAAATCAATTATTGCAATGCCGGCGACCGCCAAAAAGGGTACTATCTCTCGCATAGTTTGTCATTTCAATCCTGGAGATGCCGTAAGCACCTCACGTAACGATGTGGACTATGTGGTTACCGAGTTTGGTGTTGCCAGCCTGCGCGGTCAACACATTGCGGAACGTGCTCGACGCCTTACTGCTATAGCTCATCCGGATTTTAGAGATGAGCTAAAAGAACAGTTCCAGGCAGTCTACGGTTTAAGAATGTAATGGACTTTATGTATCGCGGGTCTTAAATCACTAAGAAGGCAGGGATGGCCAATGGATTATAACGATGATGTTAAACAGTGGGAAGAATTTAAGATAGGTGACGTAGCCAGATTTGCTAAAACTGTAACTGATTCTGATGTAGTTGTATGGTGTGGCCTAACCGGTGATATGAATCCAATGCATTTAAATAGGGAATACAGTAAAACCACCCGTTTTGGTGATATAATCGTACCCGGCGTTTATGTACTTGGATTTATATCAGCTACGATCAGTAAACTGGCCCTGGGGCATATTTACGCCCAGCAAAATATCCGCTTTAGGAAACCGGTCTACGTTGGGGACACTATTACTGCAGAAGTTTCCTTGATCGAAAAACTGGAAGACAAGAAGATGTTGCGTCTGGCCACCAAGTGTTTTAATCAGAATGGAGAAGTGGTTTTGGATGGAGAGGCTTTGCACTACATTCAGAGATAGCCACATTCGAACTCCTTATTAAGCCCGGGGCTTTATGCCTCGGGTTTTGCTTTTCAGGTGTTAATCGGCCTGTAATCCATATTTGTTCAGCTTGCGAACCACCGTGGATTGATCGATACCAATCACCCGGGAGATTTGCCGACTGGTATGGTATCTCTTAAGGGCATTCTCCAACAACTGCTTTTCAGTTTCCTCCACTGCCTCTTTAAGAGGTATGATACCGGAGACCTTTACTAACGGCTGATGCATCTGTCTCTCCTGATCCTTATACCAGGGTAAATCACCGATATGCAGCAGATCATCAAGTCCCAACACTACCATTTGTTCGATACTGTTCTTTAATTCCCGCACATTTCCCGGCCAAGGGTACTTCTCTAATTCGTTTAATACTTCCATGTCCAGCTTTTTATTCTGGTGGTACAGTTTGTTGAAGTAATTTAAGAAATAAATGCTTAAAGGTACTATATCTTCAGTTCTTTCCCGCAGAGGGGGTACCACTAGACGTATGACATTGAGGCGATAGAATAAGTCAGCTCGAAAGAGGCGGCTATCTACCATCTGTTCCAGATCACGATTGGTAGCCGTCAGTATGCGAACATCTACTGGAACAGGCTTAGTTGAACCAACCCGCATTATTTCCCGGTTTTCTAGAGCGCGCAATGTTTTTACCTGTAGATTTAAAGGAAGCTCCCCAATTTCATCCAGAAACAATGTGCCTTTATCAGCAGCTTCAAACAATCCAGCTTTGCCGGTGCGGTTGGCTCCGGTGAAGGCGCCTCCTACGTAGCCAAACAGCTCTGATTCCAATAATTGTTCCGGTATGGCCCCACAATTGACCGTTATATACGGACCTTGACTGCGCGAACTATGCTGGTGAATATATTTTGCTATCACTTCCTTGCCCACCCCGGATTCGCCTAGGATCAATACCGTTGCGTCAACGGGGCTTACTTTTAAAGCCATAGCCAAGACGGCCTTCATACCATCACTGATGGCAATGATACCTTCTCCTTCACCACTAGTCCGGGCTTTTTCCAGCTGTTGATAAATATTCTCCATAGCTTGAGCCCGCAGTAACTCCTGACGCAGATTATTTAATTCGGTGGTATCGCGAACGTTTGTAATGACCCTATAGATTTCACCTTTTTCATTAAATACCGGATTACCGGTAACAGTGATGCTTTTGGCATTGCGCGTGAAATGAGGCATGGTTACGGTTTTCTTTTGTTCCAGAACCAGTAGAACTACAGAGTTAGGCATATAAGTAGGGTCTAACATATCCCGCATATTTTTACCCATGATCTCTTCGATTTTAATGCCGGTTAGTCTTTCATAGGCTTCATTGACCATCAACACATTGGCTTGACCATCGGTTATCAGAATGCCATCGAAAGAAGATTCTAGAATAGCCTCGTAATCTTCTACATGCTTGCGGCAGTTTTCCAAATCAGCCTGCAAAGTCTGTATGTGTTGTATTAGCATATTGTTTTCTTCCACTTGCCAACCCCCTCTGATGCTATTTTGCCCTAGTGATGCATTTATACATCGTTATGAGCCAAGTGTTTTGTATTGCTTATGACGAGAATGCCTCCAAACGGCCTCTTATGGCAGTTTTGTTTTAATAATATTGTAAACCATTATTGGCATAATCCTTGCACTATAACTCAGTGAACATTTAAGTAATAAAAATAGAAAGAAGGTTAACTGGTGAGCGAAAAAATGACTTCCAAACAAATGTTACAAAAGCTCCTGGACGACCACTATGCGGGTGCCCTAGCTGCTAAAGAACGGGGCGAGCTGATTGCTTGGTCTACTTCCATTGCCCCCCAGGAATTCTGTGAGACTATGGGAATCTATACAGTCTATCCCGAGAACCACGCCGCCGCCATTGGCGCCAAGAAGGGTTCTCCGGAATTAATAGAGGTATCTGAATTCCAGGGCTATTCAATAGATATCTGCTCATATGCCCGGGTCAATATGGGGTATTTGGAGATTCAGGAAAGTGTAGCCGGGAAAATACCTCTGCCTGATTTGCTTATCTGCTGCAATAACATTTGCAATACAGTTATCAAATGGTATGAAAACATCGCATGTGAACTGGATATTCCTCTAATTATGTTTGATATGCCTTTCAACTACGATTATGAAGTTAATGATCACAGTGTTGAATACATCAAGGGTCAGTTTCAAGAGGCTATCCATCAATTAGAACAGATCACCGGCCGTTCCTTCGATTATAACCGCTTCCGTGAAGTAATGGAAATCTCCAGTGAAGCAGCTCGCTGGTGGAAAAAGGCCATGGCACTTGCTCAAGCAGTACCGTCGCCCATGAATGGGTTCGATATTTTTAATTACATGGCTTTGATAGTGTGTATGCGTGGTAAACAAGAATCTATTGATCTGTTCAAACTTGTGGCCCAGGAATGCGAAGCAAAGTTGGCTCAAGGTCAAGGCCCCTGGAAAGATCGTCCAGAAGAATACCGCATAATGTGGGATGGAATTGCCTGCTGGACGGCTTTGTCCACCACTTATAAGTTTCTTAAGAACCAGGGTATCAATATGGTAGGGTCAACCTATCCTGATTCTTGGTCCATCATCTATGACAGCCATGATCTTGACGGTATGGCTCGCGCTTACAGTTCCAATTTCGTTAATCGCAATTTGGATTTCCGGGTAGATAATATCTGCCAAATCGTTAATGACTTCAAAGTAGACGGCATCATTTATCACTGCAACCGCAGTTGTAAACCCCAGGACTTTTGCCAATACGAGGTTCAGAGACAGGTCGGAGATAGAACCGGTGTGCCATCAGTAATGTTCGATGGCGATCAAACCGATCCACGTGCATTTTCTCAGGCTCAGTTTGAGACTCGTATACAAGCACTGGTGGAAATGATGAAAACAAGAAAGCAGCAGCAGGGGATAGGAGTGAAATAAATGCAGGCCATTGCAACAATTTTGCGAGAAATGGAAGGTGCAGTAAAAGATCCGGGCGGCGCGGTTCGTGCTTTTAAGCAGGAAACTGGGCGCGAAGTGATAGGATGCCTGCCCATTTATGTTCCGGAAGAGATTATATATGCAGGTGGTATGCTGCCGATAGGCGTATGGGGCGGACAGACCAATATAGTGCAGTCTGGCACCTATCTGCCCAGCTTTGCCTGCTCAATTATGCGAGCCATTATGGAATTTGCCATGCGGGGCGTTTATAATGATTTGTCCGCGGTGGTCTGCCCCATGCACTGCGACACCTTAAAATGTATAGGGGAAAACTGGAAAGTAGGCATATCCGAGGTTCCTTGTTTCTGTCTGGTATATCCCCAAAACCGGAAAAACCCTTCCGGGATATCCTACCTAACCACAGAATTTGAACATCTTAGAAAGAAGTTGGAATCCTTAAGCGGAAGAACGATAACTGATGAAGCCATAAATCAGGCCATAGTTATCTATAATGAACACCGCAAAACTATACGGGAGTTCACCCGGGTGGCGAGAGATTACCCACTGACGATTACGGCTCAGAAGCGGCACATGGTTATCAAATCTGGCTTTTTTATGGATAAAGCTAAGCACACGCTTTTAGTCAAATCCCTGATCAGCGAACTTAAGGCTCTGCCGGCTGAAAAAAGCAGTGGTATTAAAGTGATTCTGACCGGCATCATGGCCGAGCCCGACAGTTTCTTGGAACTGTTTAATCAATATAACCTGGTGGTAGTGGGTGATGATTTAGCCCATGAATCCAGGCAATTTCGGACTGACGTACCAGCGGGTGGAACTCCCCTGGAACGTTTAGCCCGTCGTTGGGCCGAGGTGCAGGGCTGCTCATTGGCTTATGATCCCGAGAAACGGCGTAGTAATATGCTGATCGATATGGTTCGGGAAACAGGAGCTGATGGGGTAATTGTAACCATGATGAAATTCTGTGAACCGGATGAATTCGATTATCCCATTCTGAAAAAGGAATTCGAAAAAGCCAATATTCCGCACTTGTATATAGAATTGGAACAGCAGGCTGACTCAGCTGAACAGCTGCGTACCCGCATACAGGGGTTTGCGGAAATGATGTCAACTCGCTAGTCATGGAGTGTTGTTGGTAATCAGATAGAAAACGAGGTGTTGAAATGAAAGCAGAAGATGTCAGAAACATTTGTGTGGTAGGTGCGGGCAATATGGGCCATCAGATCGCTTTGCAGGCAGCCCTGAGCGGATTTAAAGTAGCATGCACCGATGTTAATCAAACAACCCTGGAAGAAGCCCGGAAATTTGCTGATAACTGGCTGCAGTCGCGGGTTGAAAAACAGAAGCTTTCCCGAACAGAAGCCCAAGCAGCTCGTGAGCGTTTGAATTTCACCTCTAGTCTGGAGGAAGCGGCCCATGATGCGGATCTGGTTATTGAAGCTATTGTGGAAAATTTGGACATCAAAAGACAGCTGTTTGCCGAATTAGATAAAATTTGCCCCAGTCATACTATTCTAGCTACCAATAGTTCTTACATTGTCAGTTCACGGATTGCGGATGCTACCACCCGCCCGGATAAAGTTTTGAACATGCATTTCTTTAATCCAGCTTTGGTTATGAAGCTGGTTGAAGTCGTAAGAGGACCACACGTTTCCGATGAGACGGTAGAAATAGCAGTTGGAGTATGCCAGGCCTTAAATAAGTTGCCAGCCCGGGTGAATAAAGAGATTTATGGGTTTATTGTAAACCGGATTTTCAGTGCTATAACTCAGGAAGCTTGTTATCTGCTGGATCAGGAAGTAGCCTCTATCGAAGACATCGACCTAGCGGTCAAAAATGGCCTGGGTCACCCCATGGGTCCCTTTGAGTTGCTGGATATGACTGGAATTGATCTGGAGTATGATGTATTGATGGGTAAATTCCGTACCAGCGGGGATAACAATGATAAGCCCAGTCCCGCCATTGTAGAGCGTTATGCCCAGGGACATTATGGCCGTAAAACTAAAAAGGGCTTTTATGACTATAACAAATAGATACAGGTGGTGAGTAATGTGACCTTTAATCACATTGTCTTGGATGTCAATAAGCATGTAGCCACTCTAACCTTGAATCGCCCGAAAGTGCTTAATGCCTTAAACCGAGCGATGGTCGATGAAATCGATCAGACAGTGGATATAATAGCACGAAGCAGTGATATTCGCGTAGTGGTTCTGACCGGAGCCGGGAAACATTTCGCCGCAGGAGCTGACGTAAATGATATGGCCAATATGGTTCCAGAAGAAGCACGCAATTTCGCCTTTAGTTCAACTTTCAACAAATTGGAAAGTCTGCCGCAACCGGTTATCGCTGCTGTGAAGGGATATGCACTGGGAGCTGGCTTTGAAATAGCCCTGGCGGCTGATATACGCCTGGCGGGGAGCAGTGCCCGGTTCGGATTACCGGAAATAAACTTAGGCATTATGCCTGGAGCGGGAGGAACTCAAAGACTGCCCCGCATAATCGGCTGTGCCCAGGCTAAAGAAATTATTTTCCTGGGAGACAATATAGATGCTGCGGCTGCCCTGGAGTTGGGGTTGGTCAATCGAGTTGTTGAAGATGAAGCACTGCTGGATGAAGCCCTTAAAATGGCGGAGAAAATATCCAGCAAGCCACCACTGGCATTAAGAATGGTCAAACGAACTGTAAATACTGGAATTAACCTGGATATAAAAGCTGGTACTGAACTGGAAGCCATTGCCTGGTCAGATTTGTTCGCTACCCAAGACCAAAAAGAAGGCATGCGGGCTTTTCTGGATAAAAGAAAACCGGAATTTAACGGCAGATAGTTGAAAGGAGAATAGCATATGCATGAAGTTGTTATTGTAGGAGGAGCTCGTACACCTGTAGGAGATTTTAATGGATCCTTGAGCAGCAAGAATCCAGTCGACTTGGGTATCATCGCTCTGAAAGGAGCACTTGAGAAATCTGGAGTCAGTGCCGATTTAATAGAAGAAGTAGTAGGGGGTCACTGCAATCAATCCTCCTCGCCCGGAAACAGTGCCCGTTTAATTGCCCTGGGAGTAGGCTGCCCTATTGAATCAACTGCGGTTACTGTTCATCAGCAGTGCCCCTCCTCGATGCGTGCGGCAGAAATCTGTTCACAGCAGATCATGCTGGGCAAAGTAGAAGTTGGAGCTACTGTTGGGGTGGAAAGCATGACTAATACTCCATACTATTTGATGAGAGCCAGAAAAGGTTATCGCCTTGGTCACGGCGAGCAAATCTTAGATGGTCTAATGGTGGGCGGTCTCATAGATCCCTGGAATGATTACCATATGGGAGTTACAGCGGAAAATATTGCTGAAAAATACAACATCGGTAGGGAAGAACAGGATGAACTGGCTCTGTTGAGCCATCAGAGGGCTTGTAAGGCTATTGCTAATGGCTGGTTTAAGGATGAAATTGTTCCCGTAGAAGTTACCAGCAGAAAAGGCACTGTAAAAGTAGATACCGATGAACATCCCCGAGCTGATACTACTTTGGAATCTCTGGCCCAACTAAGACCCGCCTTTAAGAAGGGCGGCACAGTAACAGCCGGTAACGCATCAGGTCTGAACGACGGGGGATCAGCCCTCATAATGATGTCCGCTGAAAAAGCCAAAGAATTAGGCATCAAACCTTTGGCCAGAGTGGTATCTTCGGCTTCCGGTGCCGTGGATCCTTCCATTATGGGGATGGGGGTAGTTCCTGCAGTCCGGAAAGCCTTAAAGTTCGTGGGGATGACCCAGGATGATATTGATTACTGGGAAATCAACGAAGCTTTTGCGGCTCAGTTCTTAGGTGTGAACCGGGAGCTGAAACTGAATATGGAACGTGTTAATGGAGTTGGCTCAGGTATTTCCATTGGACATCCGGTGGGTATGACTGGTGCACGCCTGATACTCACTATGATGAATGAAATGAAACGCCGTCAGGTACAGTATGGCTGTGCTTCCCTCTGTGCCAGCGGCGGACCAGGGGTGGCCTTTATTATCGAAAATATAAAATAGTCAATTCAGTTATACGAAAATGCACAACAAGGAGAATCAGAAATGGCAACACTACTCGAACAATATCGTTCTAAACTAGTAACAGCAGATAAAGCTGTAAAAAGTATTAAGACAGGAGATACAGTACATTACGGTGCATTTTGCGGAGCTGTTTGGGATTTGGATCAGGCTTTGGCTGCTCGGGTCGATGAACTGGAGGACGTTAAAACCATCACCACTATTTGGCCTTATTCTGAACCTCCGGCTATAGTTAAAGCTGATCCTGAAGCCAAACGTTTTAAGTTTAATTCTACCCAGTTTGGTGCCGTAGAAAGAAAAATGAACCGTCAGGGTAGCTGCTGGTACATCCCCGTACAGTTCAGAGAGCAGCTTAAGTATTTCACTCAGGATGTTGATTTGGATGTAGCTATGCTAAGAGTTGCCCCCATGGACAAACACGGTTATTTTAATTTGGGGCCTCAGGTGGCAGATGCACCAGCGATAGTCAATAATGCTAAAACTGTTATTGTGGAAGTTAACGAAAAGATGCCCGTAGTTCACGGCATGCAGAATGCCATCCACATTTCCCAAATAGATTTCATCGTGCAGGGAAGCAATCTGGAACTGCCGGTTTCCATAGGAAAAGAAGCTACTGAAGTGGATCGCAAGATCGCTGCTCACATTGTAGAACGGGTAAGAAACGGCAGCACACTGCAGTTAGGAATAGGCGGCCTGCCCAATACGGTCGGATCTTATATCTGCAAGTCAGACATTAAGGATCTGAGTGTTCATTCGGAAATGTTTGTGGATGCTTTTCTAAATCTCTATAACGCTGGAAAAATAACGGGCAACAAAAATCTGGACCGTGGGAAAATGGTGTGGACTTTTGCCATGGGTTCCAAAGAACTTTATGATTTTGTTGATAACAATTCACTGCATCACGCCTGTCCAGTGAATTATGTAAATGAGATCAGCACCATTGCCCAGATCGATAATTTTGTATCAGTATGTAGCTGTTTGGAATTAGACTTATTCGGCCAGGTCAACTCCGAGACAGCAGGCTTACTGCACATCGGCGGTAACGGCGGACAGCTGGACTTTGTTTTGGGTTCCTATTTGTCTAAAGGCGGGCAGAGCTTCTTATGTACCCCGTCTACTTTCAAAACTAAAGACGGTACGGTGACATCAACCATCAAACCGACGCTGTCACAGGGTTCAATCATTACTGTGCCCCGGCAGGTTACTCACCTGGTAGTGACTGAATTTGGTGTGGCCAATCTAAAGGGTAAGTCTACCTGGCAGAGATCAGAAGCCTTGATCAATATTGCTCACCCGGATTTTCAGGATGAGCTGGTGAAAGAGGCTGAAAAAATGGGAATTTGGAAAAACAGCAGTAGAGTGACTGCCTAGGTCACAAGGATATTTATCAGCCCGCTCAGTTGTTGGAGCGGGCTTTTTTGTTCTCTGTTAAGATATTTGAGTAAAAATAGGTATAATATATAAATGCGAGGTGATCAAAACCTGTGAATCAGCAACTTGAGATGCCGCCAGCCTACTACATAATCACTTATGGCTGTCAAATGAATGTCAGAGATTCGGAAATAATGAGCGGACTGATGGAGGCTATGGGGTATTGTGCAACGGATAAGCCCGAAGATGCCAGCGTCATAATGTTTAATACCTGCAGTGTACGTCACTCTGCGGAGAATAAGGTTTATGGGAAACTAGGTGAAATAGGTGTCCTGAAGCGCCACAATCCTGAGCTGATCATTGCTTTCGGAGGGTGTATGGCTCAACTTCCCGAAGTACAAGCCCGCCTGAAAAGGATGGGGGTAGATGTGGTTTTTGGCACACACAACCTTCATGAATTGCCTTATTTGATCGAACAAGCCAAACAAACTCATAAGCCAGTTTTTCAGGTGTGGGACAAAGAAGGCGAAGTGGAAGAGAGTCTGCCTTCTGTTAGACAGGCCGGCATCAGTGCTTTCGTTAATATCATGTATGGTTGCAACAACTTTTGTAGCTATTGTATCGTGCCTTATACCCGGGGCAGGGAAAGAAGCCGCCGGTCTTCTGATATATTGAAAGAGGTCAGGGAACTGGCTGGTCAGGGATACCGGGAAGTGACCCTCCTGGGCCAAAATGTCAATTCCTATGGTAAGGGGCTAGATGAGAAAACTGATTTTGCTGACCTATTGGAAATGACAGCATCAGTAGAAGGTATTGACCGGGTACGTTTTACAACCTCCCATCCTAAAGATATGTCCAATAAATTAATTGAAACCATCGCGGATAATCCTGTTATTTGCGAACATATTCATGTGCCCCTTCAGTCAGGTAGTAACCGCATTCTTCAAAGAATGAACCGTGGCTATACCCGTGAGCATTATCTAGAACTGACCTCCCAAATGAGGGAACGAATTCCTGGAGTAGCTATCACCAGTGACTTGATCGTGGGGTTTCCCGGTGAACAGGAAGAGGATTTTGCTGATACCCTTGATATGGTTACAAAGGTTCGTTTTGATGCAGCTTTCACGTTCATGTATTCAGTGCGTCGTGGAACCCGTGCGGCTGAGTTTACTGAGCAGATAGCCCTAGAGACTAAAAAAGAGAGGCTTAGTGAATTGAATCTGGTTCAATATCGCATAGCCAAAGAAATCAATCAATCATTGGAAGGACAGGTGGAAGAAGTCCTAGTGGAAGGCCCCAGCAAAACCGACAAAAGCAAATTAACTTCCCGTACCCGTACCAATCGGATTGTGATAATATCGGGCTCTAACGATTTAATAGGCAGGATCATTCCCGTAAGAATAACCCAGGGTAAGACCTTTTCGCTTTTTGGAGAGGTGATGAATGAGTAATGAAATCGCTCCAAGATAAATCAAATTTCTTGGATTAAACAATTTTATTGCTCATCTCGTCATGTTAGAATAGGATCATAAATTGATTTTTATATGCAGTCAAATGCATAAATGGTTAGGAGGACTAAATATTGACTACCGAAGAAATAATTCGCTTAGCGTTTGAACTTGGATCTGCGGTGGCTGAATCAGACGAGGTAGATCGGCTTAAGGCTTTACAGATGAAGCTTACTCAGGACAGTACCGCCTATGATCTGCTCATGAGATATCAGGATGCCAAAAACAAACTG
Source organism: Syntrophomonas sp. UBA1376 (assembly GCA_002305535.1). Taxonomy (GTDB): domain Bacteria; phylum Bacillota; class Syntrophomonadia; order Syntrophomonadales; family Syntrophomonadaceae; genus DTU018. Next base: position 2,428 of record DBRE01000090.1, on the reverse strand, counting down.
GATAACAAATTCCATGACGGATTATTAGTTACCAAGGCGGAGGAAGATCACCTTAATATTCTGGAACAGCAATTGACCGCCAATAGTGTGATAGCTGAATTAGTTCAAGCTCAGGAGAGCTTTGATAATTTGATGCAGGGCGTTTATTTCGCCATGAACCAAGCTATTGCCGGAGCCGGCAGTTGTAGTTCTGACTGCTGTGATAGTTGTGGAGGCGGCTGTAGTTAACATTTCATCTATGGGCTAAGATTTATATGACACTGAAAGACTTAGTATTCTAAGTCTTTCTTTTTGAGGGGTTTCCAAAATGTCAAAGTACACTCCCATGTTGCAACAATATCTGCAAATCAAAGACCAGCAACCGGACTGTTTACTGTTCTTCCGT
>DBRE01000090.1:0-2030 GCA_002305535.1 Syntrophomonas sp. UBA1376 | reverse complement strand
GACGGCGGTGATGCTGGACGCGTTCCTATGTGCGGGGTTCCCCATCACTCCGCCTCATCCTACATAGCCAAGCTTATCGCTCGGGGTTATCGAGTGGCCATATGTGAACAGATGGAAGATCCTCGGATAGCTAAAGGGTTGGTCAAAAGGGAAATCGTAAGGATCATCACTCCTGGCACAGTTATCGAAGATAATATGCTTTCGGAAATGGCCGCCAATTATCTCGCGGCGGTATACATTGATGATGAACGCGCCGGTTTAGCTTTTGCGGATATATCTACCGGCGAATTTAAGGTTTGTCAGTGGAATGGTAAAGATGCCGTAGCCATGCTCTACGCTGAACTGTTGCGCCTGAACCCCAGCGAGTGCCTCCTGGCCGAAGATCAACCTTCTCTGTGGATAGAGGAACAGGCAGAATTAACACATTTACCTCTAGTTACCGCGGACTTCCCTAGGAGTTATGCCATAGCGGAAGAAATTTTGCAGCAACACTTCCGGGTAGCGACCCTGGAAGGCTTCGGTATCACTGCTGCATACGATTTGGCCGTTTATGCGGCCGCTGCAATCATCAATTATTTGAACAAGATCTGTCAGGCTCACCTCTATCATTTGCATAATATCAGCATTCATTATGGTGATCAGTACCTGGAAATGGATATCGGCACAAGGCGCAACCTGGAATTGACCAGCACTTTGAGGGATGGCAAAAGAGAAGGTTCGCTGTTTTCTATACTTGATCACTGCGGTACTTCTATGGGCAGAAGAAGATTAAAAAGCTGGATCGAACTGCCTTTAAGAGATCTCCAGCAAATTCAGCAACGACATGAGGCCGTACAGGAACTGATCGATGATCTGGTGCTCCGCAGCAACCTGCGCCAAGCCCTAGGCGAAGTATACGATATGGAGCGTCTGGCTGGTAAAATAGGCAGTCAACTAGCAAATCCACGTGATCTGGTAGCAATTCGACAATCTTTGGAAAAGGCAGGGGTGGTAAGAGATCTGCTGGCTGAGACTAACTGTGAACTGCTCACAGAAATTGCCAAGTTGGATTCACTGTCAGATATGCATGATCTGATTGCAGTCTCCATAGACGATGATCCCCCCTTGTCTTTACGTGAAGGAGACATTATCAGGCAGGGATACTCAGCAGAAGTAGATGAACTGCGCGAATTGGCAAGGACAGGTTCTGGCTGGTTGATTGACTTAGAGAAACGTGAGAAAGAACGTACTGGCATTAAACACCTTAAAATAGCTTACAACAAGGTGTTTGGATATTACATAGAAGTAAGCAAATCCAATCTTCATCTGGTTCCGGATGACTATCACCGCAAACAGACACTGGTAAATAATGAGCGATTTATCAGTGATGAACTAAAGCAGTACGAAGAACGCATACTGGGAGCCCGTGAAAGACTCTTCGCTTTGGAGTATGCGGAGTTCTGTCAGATACGAGAAGATCTATTGTCATTCTTACCTCGTTTTCAGAAGACAGCGGAACAGATTGCAGTTCTGGATGTTTTACTGTCATTAGCTGAAGCGGCTTATGCCAATAATTATGTTCGACCGATTATGGATAACAGCGGACTAATCGAAGCTCGTGCTTCCCGGCACCCGGTGGTAGAGAAACATTTGGTCAATTCGCGTTTTGTTCCCAACGATGTTAAACTAAACCAAGAGGAATCACGTTTTGCTATCATTACCGGACCAAACATGGGCGGGAAAAGCACCTATATGCGACAAATCGCTTTGCTGGTGTTAATGGCGCAAATGGGGAGTTTTGTCCCGGCTGATTATGCCCGCATTGGATTGGTAGACCGTTTGTTTACCCGGGTAGGCGCGTCTGATGATCTGAGCGCCGGACAGAGTACTTTTATGGTAGAGATGGTCGAGGTAGCTAACATCATTAATAATGCTACTCCCAACAGCCTGATCATTCTGGATGAAATAGGGCGGGGGACCAGTACATATGATGGGTTAAGTCTGGCTCAGGCGGTAACTGAGTATATAGTTGACCACATTAGAGCTCGCAG
>DBRE01000025.1 GCA_002305535.1 Syntrophomonas sp. UBA1376 | reverse complement strand
GTGTCTCCCGTTTGGCTTAACAGAAGGGATTTGCCAACCGGGGACAAACAGGAAACACAACCTTTCCCCACCTTGGTTTGAAGAGGCATTACTACTTGCCAGTTAAAGGTCTGCCCATTATCCAGATTCTTCACTTCTACAGCGCAGTCCAAGGTTACAAATGGCACGGAATTGTCCTGGCAGTTTTTCTGGGGTGCTGTACTGGTTACCAGGGATTCGACTCTTTGTAAGTACTTGTCCAGTAAGCGGCAGAATTCCTCACGATCCCGGGAAGGCAACGGGTAAAATTCATCGATTAGTTGGTTTTTACCCTCTTTCAATTCAGTAAGCTGTTTGACAAGCCGACTATGGACTCCAGGTGAAAGCGCAATACCGGGCATATACTCCCCTCCAAATGTGTAATTAATGAAAGATGTTATACAAATAAACGCCATGGGCGCTTCGCCACAGGCGAAGCACCCATTGTATCCAATATACTCCTATAGTAAATGGATGTCAATAATGGTTTTCATTCCCAATTAATTGAAAGGGTTAAAGTTTATGGTTAATATTATGCAGATGATCCTTCAGGCAGAAGTTGATTTCCAAGCATTCGTTATATAGGGTGCTGATGCAGTATTGTCTTGCATAATAGATACTCTTCTATTTAGAATTGAGGGTAATGAAATGCGAGCAAAGGAGGCTTTTTACCATAATTGATTTTCAGCGATTAATGGCTGCAGCCATTTTGGGAGTATTATTAGCTTTGAGCTGCGTACCAGCGGTGAGTGCAGAGGAGCCATTTGAAGAACATTACAGCGAAGCTGTGGTAGTTAATATTATAGAAAGCAGCAGTGAACACATCGATCCTGATAACTGGATCGTTGAACAAGAGATAGAGGTCCGTCTGGTGGACGGAAAGTATCAGGGTGAGACCATTATCGCCAAAAACTCTTTGTCGGGCACTGAAGGGATGGATATCGAGCTGAAACCCGGTGACCGGGTGATTGTCTATAGTGCGGTCCAGGATAATGTAATCCAGCAATCTTATATCGCCGAACGAGTGCGGGCCCCTTTCCTGAAATATTTTGTACTGTTTTTTGCGCTGGTGTTAGTAGCAATCGGTGGTGTTCAGGGGATAAAAGCTCTGGTTGGGCTGGGTTTTACTATGGCAGGCATTTATTATATCTTATTGCCCGCCTTGTTAAAGGGTTATGCACCCCTGCCGATTACTATAGCTGTGTTAATAGGCGTTACTTTTTTGACTATGGTGGTGATAGCTGGCTTTTCCCGTAAAGCTGCTGCTGCCACATTGGGGACATTAGGTGGCTTACTGGTAGCGGGGTTTTTGGCTGTGCTGGTAGGTGATCTGGCAGCTTTACAAGGTTTAGCCACAGAAGAAGAACGGATACTGTCCATGGTTGATTTGCCTTTGGATATGCGCGGGTTGCTGTTTGCGGGCATACTGATTGGTGCGGTTGGAGCCGTAATGGATGTGGCTATGTCAATCTCTTCAGCTATAGAGGAAGTACGTTTCGCTAATCCTGATTTGGGCTCTTGGGCATTGGTGCGCTCGGGTATGCGCGTAGGAAGAGATATCATGGGTACCATGGCTAATACCCTTATATTGGCTTATACAGGAGGATCTTTGCCATTTCTGCTTCTTTATCTGGCTTATGAACTACCTCCCGCCATGATCTTAAACTCAGAACTTATCGGAGCAGAAGTGATAAGAGCCCTGGCAGGAAGTATAGGATTGATTGTTTCTGTTCCTATCACTGCTGTGATTGCTGGGCTGTTAAACGGCAGCAGTCTGCACAGTACAGACCAAAGTTGAAACGGCTATTATTTGAGCGGCCAAATTAGTGAACAGACGGGTGACAAACTGAGCGAATCGTAGTATGATGAAGGTGAAAGAATAGAGTTGGTGGATAATTGCATAACAGTTCAGATGGTCCGTTAGGTCAGGTGGGTTTACACATCTGTTTTAGATAAGTGCCTGTTGAACCAGCAGTTATTAGGCTCCCGGGGGAGCCTGTAAGGAGGGTGAGGCATCATGATAAGGGCTTTACTGAACATTCTGAAGATCCATTTCTCTATGTCCCGACCCTGGAAACCAGAAGATGATTGGGATTTCCAGTTCTGGATGGATCAGCACGGTCTGACCATCACCCAGGAGAGAGATTTACTGGAAGAGTAAAGAGAATGCTACTTAACAGAACATGATATTATTGAGCCCGTTAATGACGGGCTTTTTTATGTCGTTAAGCCCGAGTAGAAGAAATATATGCCTAGACCCAGCATAAATAAGCCACAGCCGACCAGCAACCCCTTATATACTCGAGGAGACAACAAGGCTTGGCCTTTACTGACTGCAATGGCTACCAGGGTATACCAGGCCAGATCAGACAGTATGTGACCTGAAAAGAAGGATGTTATTCCAGACAGACCGCTATTTAGGGCAAAGGTCAGATAACCCAGCCCAACGGTTGCCCACCAGATAGACCAGTAGGGATTAAAAAGTGATATGAGTATCCCGGCTAATACAGGATGCATGGATACCGGTGCTGAGGCAGATCCATCAGTGCTGCTAGCCTGGATTGAACTTAGCCGGCCTGACCATACATCTCTTATCATGGTAATGCCCAGATATACCAAGAAAACTCCGCCTACCAATGCAATGACCGTGGTTACTCTGGGTTGAACCAGGAATTGGGCGATTCCAGCCAAAAGGGCTGCTACCAGTGCCAATTCCAACAGAGCGTGCCCCAGGACTATTAGCGGACCGGCTCCCCAGCCTCTTTCTGCACTGGAAACCATGGTGGCAGTCAGCAGTGGCCCGGGCATCATGGCCCCGGATAAGCCCACAACAAAGGCGGTAGTAAATAGAGCGGTTGTTTGCATCAGCCAGCTACCTCGGATGTTAATAATGCTCATAATTATATAAATTAATTGGATTTTGTGCAAACGGGATGGGTAGATCAGTTATAATTCAAGGAATCCTAAGTTTTTTTGATAAAAAAGTCAAACAATTATCGCTAAGTTTTCACGGAACATTCACATTTCTTGGTTATAATTATGAGCAAGGGGACTACCAGAAAGGAGTGGAAATAATAGTGAAGAAATTTACCAAAATTCTGATTTTGTTTGTTATAGCATTCGTTTTGGGGGGCGCGTTTGTGGCTGATCAACAGGGAACCTCTCTGTGGGCAGCTTTTACAGGTAAGGAAGATCCCCAGGTAGTACAAGTAGAAGCAGATACGTCTCCGGATGCTGTAACGGCTTCCCTACCTCTGGCTCAGGGTGCTATGACGGTAGCTGATATCGTAGAAAAAGCTAGCCCGGCAGTAGTGAATGTCAAGGCAAAAGTACAGGTTACAGTCTCGATAGCCGACAATCCGTTTTTTAATGATCCATTTTTCCGTCAGTTCTTTGGCCACCAGTTCCAGTTCGATAACAGTCCGCGCTATGAAACTGGCATTGGTACAGGATTTTTGATAACCAAAGACGGGTATATATTAACCAATCAACATGTTGTTGAAAATGCTGTTTCGGTAACAGTTCAACTTAACGGAAAAACAGAGGAAGTTCCAGCTAAGGTCGTAGGACAGGATAGAGAACTGGATCTGGCGGTACTGAAAATAGAAGGTGACAATTATCCGGTACTTACTCTGGGAGATTCCGATAAGATGAGAGTGGGTGAATGGGTGATCGCCATTGGTCAGCCTTATGGGTTGGATCATACTGTCACTACCGGAGTGATTTCAGCTACCGGCCGTCCTATAACTATTGAGGATCGCAATTACAAGAATCTGATCCAGACAGATGCTGCTATCAACCCCGGTAATTCTGGAGGGCCGCTCCTAAACCTGCGCGGTGAAGTCATAGCCATCAACACGGCTGTTAATGCTCAGGCACAGGGTATTGGGTTTGCCATTCCCACCAGTACAGTCAGTGAGGTCTTAAAGGATCTGATCAGTGGAAACAAAATCGTGCGTCCCTTCCTGGGAATAAGTATGAGTGATATAAATGATGAGGTGAGAGCCGAGGTTGGACTGAGCTCTGATATCCAGGGAGTACTGGTAGTAGATGTGGTCAGCGGCAGTGCTGCGGCCCAAGCTGGTGTAGTGCGGATGGATGTAATAACCGCTATTGACGGAACCAAAATAAAATCAGGTACTCACTTGCAAGAAACAGTATCCAAACACAAAGTAGGCGATAAAATCACCTTGGAAATCATCCGCCAGGGCAACCTAGTCACTCTGCCAGCCACCCTGCAAGCCAAACCATAATTTCTAGTAAGTCTAAAACCCGGGCAAACGCCCGGGTCTTTTATTGGAACGTGGATATATACCAAGTAGTGAGGTGTAATCCAGTAAGATGCCAGATAGCCACCAGACTATACAGCATTGCTACCAGAGCAGATGCCACTAGAGCCCGCTGAAAGTTTATCCGCGCATAGATGCCAACAACAGTTACAAAGAAAGCCGCCACCGTCATCTTTAGCATTACGGCACCAGCAGGACTTTTTTCCAGCAGAAACCGCATCAGCGGGTTGCCTTCCACGGCCAGGCCCTCCCGGATAGGCTGCATAGTATGTAAGATATCATACAAGTTGAGATAAATGATGAGGAATAGCAGCATCAATAAATAGAGCCACCCACGGGCTAGATCATGAGGTGAGAATGTCGTTGGTTTATTAAACATAAGGTATCCTCATTGTGAACGCCTCTGGTTTCTCATTGAACTGTATTAATAGAGTCACCAATCCATGATCCAGGTATTCACTTGAATAAAAATAGCGGCATTCATTGTAGAACACCGCTGGCAAAATCACTTGCTTATTTGCCAATTTTCCTAATCAAGGCTCCCACGCCCCCCAGGCAGGATCCAATACCCAGAAAGAGTAGCATGTTTCCTCCTGTAAGCGGCAGTTCATCCAGTGCATCTGCCAAGCTTAGTGCTCCTGCAGGGGGCTCCGGAAGTACGGTAACTTCTTTCTTACTAAATGGATCATCTGGTGGATCATATGGTGGATCATATGGTGGATCATCTGGCGGATCATACGGTGGATCAGGAGGATCATATGGCGGATCAGGAGGATCGTCAGGTGGCCCTCCTCCCGTTTGCTGGTAGATCAGTTTTATTTGGAAGCGATACTCCGATGCTTGATCCGCATTTTGGCGAATGCGAGTGATAACCCTTATGGACTGCTGGCTGTTCTTGTCCAGGGTCTTGTTCTGTAAAGACTGACCGTCTCTATCGGTAACGGCCACCAAGATACACTCAGGCTTATCGATAAGCTCTATACCCACACACTCGACGGGTTTTCCGGAGATGTTGGTCACTTCCGCATCTACCCAGGCCTGGTAACCTGGATAACCGTTCGAAATGGTGAATTCCAGATAGTTTGTCCCGTTTAGGCGGCATTCCAAACTTCCGATATCAGCAGGTGAGTTAGGATTGCCGGGATCCAAGTAGTCATAAGTACCGGGTGGATCACTGGACAGATATTCAGGCATCCAATCCACCAAGTCTTTAGGTTGATCAGCCTGAGCCATGGAAATAGGAGCCAGGCTCAGGAATAGGGTGATCAATAAACAGGCCAGCTTTTTCATCCACTCACCTTCCTTTTTGCATATATATGTAAATTACAGGCAGATAATGCAAAGCCCATAACAAGTCTCAAGATACTGAAAAAGAGTCATTGGTCATTCTGAGACGAAATCGAAGAATCTTGACTGGTCTAAGACGGGAAAGATCCTTCGGACGTTTTTTCCTTGGGATGACAATATACAAAATCTTTCAGGATAATGACTATAGGGTCAAAACAGGACTTTTTCACGATTTCCAAGAGTCATGGTAGCCTGTCAAAAATCCACTTCATCTGTCTTTCTGGCGGAACCAATACTTTCCGAAACATCATGCTCTAACAATAGTGGTGATGGATGATAGGTATAGAGCAAAGGGTCATCAATCACATAGAAGTTGTGGATCTCCTCTGCCACCATTTCATAAAGGATAGGCTGGGAGATCTCGTCTGCAACTGCAACCAAGTTTTCAAAGGAATTTACCTTCAGGAGCAGATCTTTAGAGATTCCCGGTAGGCCTTCGGCAACATGAACAATACGATCGCCATGCTTCTTGAAAATACTGGCCAATTCCCGGAGCAAAGGATCTGGCGTTGTTCCGCGGGTAACCACCCAGGTTCCCACCAGGAGTATCAACATAACACAACTGATGATCAGCCAGGTTAGCCGGGTTTGCTCGATCCCGGGAATCGGTACGGTCTGCATCTCAGTTATACTGCCCTCTTTTTTATCTTCCAGGACTCCTTCTACCATGAAAGAGTTTCCCTTAATAGGAATGAGCATATAAGGAGCGGCCTGTAGCTGGGTTTCTCCCTGCAAAGTTTTTACCGTGCCGGCAATATCATAGGTGACCTTCAATTCCACTACATCGGCCGAGAATCTGATTTCCTTGGCCACTGTTTCGGCAAAATTAGTATAGTGTCTAATATTGATGGGGGCTGCAGTACTCAGTTCCAGCCTGTCCTGCTGTCCGGAGAAGGGGGTAGCCGGAACCACGTTGTTGTTTATCTCCCAGGCTTTAACTTTGATTCTTTCTTCGCCTTGTTTCTTTTCGACATAACCGGTCAGCAGAGCGGTGGCGGAATACTGCCCCTGGATATCAGCCGGTTCATCACTGGTCAAAAGGTAATTGAAATGGGCCTCGACATACTCGGTCAGGGGAGTAATGTAGGCCTGCCCTGGGCCAGCCGACTGCTGGGGAAAAAAGTTGTTGGGGCTGAAGAAGACCTGATAATCGATCCCGGCGGTACTTTCGAAGGAATAGACCGGGACTTCCTTTTGTTCCTGGGTAGGCTGCAAGTATTTCAGTACGGTCATGCCACCGGTAATGAGAAGGATTATAGTAAGGCCAGTCAATAAAAACCGGCGGGTATTGTTATTTAAATCAAATCTACCTTTCATGATTAAGGCTGCCCCTTTCGGACTAAGAGTTTATCTATATTTAGCTGAAGTTGCGAATCTGAATGGTCAGCAGTCCTGCTTTGGGTATAACTGTCACCACTTTACCCTGCACGGCTTGCGCTGGCACCGGATCAGTATCTCTTTCCAGGTTACCGTCCCCTTGGGTGATATACTTTTTTTTGCCTTCCTCGACCGTTTCATCGACTATACGATGGGTGACTTTCATGTTGTTTAGAGGGAACATGATCACATCGCCCACCTGGACTTCATCGCCTGTGGCTCGTTTAATAATGACCACATCGCCAATATTCATGGTTGGTTGCATGCTGGCACTAACGATCACTCGGGGTGCATAAGCAAACACTCCCATGGAAAACCACAAGATCAGGATGGCTGCCACACCGGTAAAAGCCCAACCCCACAGGCTTTCACCCTCATTTATCCGGCGGGCGATTTTGGCGATATCCTCGTTATACAACTGGTAGACCAGCAATAACCCTAACAGCGGAGCCAGGGTGCCCAGTAGAGTCTGGGCTATCCAGCCTTCATTGGGAAGAATAGGGGACAGGTATTCGATGGCAACTAAAATTCCATTGTATACTATGGCGGGGACAGCCCCACCCAAATAGGCCAAATAGGTTAGGAGCAGGTTCTGGGACAGTTCCGGGAACAGATTGGTTCCTATGAACTTGGTGATAGCTTCGCCGCCCTGCAGGGTACCCAGTTTGGTCAGGGGAATCGCTAAAATAGTAAAAAATGAAGCCAGCAGGGGAATGCCGGTCAGGGGGCGGAGACGAAAGTAGCGGTTTATTAGCCAGGCCCGGCACATTTCGGTGGCAATAAGCACTGCTCCCAAGGTAACGAGGTTTATGGCTATGCCCATTAGGCGGCGGTCATAGGGACTGTTGCCAAAACCGCTCATCCCACCCTGTAGCAATACAGCTAGCAGGCCGATCACTGCACATAACACTGCCAACCAGTTCACAGGGATCCGGTGGCGGATCTTAGCTACCGGCCTTACCCGGGGAATGCGAAGCAGGTAAACTATCAACAGTGCCCAGGTCAGGGAGGGCAGCAGATAGTTTCCGATAAAGCCTCCCCAGCGTGGCCCAAACACCAGGTTATCCAGCAAAAAGGCGGTCAGTAAACCAACCAACAGAACCAGGGAGTATTTATGTGATTGTCGGTTTAGATGCAAAACAGGGCTGTTGATCACTCACCGCTCCTTGTTATGTGCTTATTTACAATAGCCTTCACTCATTGCGAGGTGACAGCATAAATAGGAGGGGACAAAATGTCCCCTCCTAGTAATCTTTATACTTCGGGTTCATCGGGAGGATAGGGGAAATTATCTTTTCTGGGGAACTGAATTTCGTCAACCAGATCAAAATCGTATTCGTTCCACTGTACTCCTTTAAGCGATATGCTGAAGGAAGCTGTAGCATTTTGCGGACAGATGGCACCATCTCCAAGATCTTCAATCACACGGCAAACGATCTTTATCGGCACTTCTTCACCCGGTTCAACCTGCACGGCAGTGAGATCAAACGGAATATAGTCTGCATTGGTCTGTTCACATATATCAACTAACAGCCAAGCAGGTACACCTTCAAATAACGGTTCCTCAAATTTAACCGGGACGGTTCCTACATTCTTTATTTTTACATCCACATACTCTTGGTAGCCAGGATAACCGTTTTTCAGAGACATTTGCAGTTTGTCAAAGCGGGATACTTTATCCTGGTCACCGGCATTTTCTGATTTGGGAGATTTTTTGATTTCAGCCGACAGGCTGCCGATGTTTTTGTTATCATTTTTATTGCCTGGATCCATAGTGTCCAGACCATCTCGATTCTGGTCGGTTCCGTAGACATCGCCATCATAACCGGTGTAATTGGGCTCAGGATCCACAGCCTTCAGTCCAGTCCACTCCAGGTCTACGATACCGGTTTTGGCAGTGGCATTCACATAAAGCTCATCAAACCACAAGGCATATGCTCCGCCCAGAGCGGCAAACGCAAATACCAGAGTTAACGCCAGAACTTTAATCTTTTTCATTCTACAACCTCCTGAATTTCATTGGTTATGGATTGTTCGGTCAATTCTCTCTCAGTGTCTAACCCATCCGTCTCAGATCCACAATTATTTACCTCAGAAACATTGTCCGAAGTGACTAAACCATCAGTTTCTGGTGCCGGGACAGTGATCATACCCTCTACCCGCAGCGGCTGGTTCCACCAGCGCTCCAGCTCATCCAGGTCTCCATTCCACTGGATACAGTTGATGTCCAGATCCAGGTAATATTCGCCGGGTGCTGTTTCGGGTGGGACATAAATTTGAACTAGTCCTTTTACGGTTTGATCCGGGTCGATCACCGCTTCCTCCCCACTCTCAGGATTTATTGTCACCCACAGAGATTCGAAGGGATACTGTGTGGTGACGATCTTGACAGGTACGGTGCCGTGGTTTTTGATCGCAAAAGAATAATTCAATGTACTGCCCGCAACTGCAGTAGCTGCAACGGATATTTTACCTTCCTCCACTGACAGATCGCCAACCTTGAGAACACTAGAGCCCACCAAAAAGCTGTCTATACCGGGATCTCCTATATCTATGACAAATACAGGATCAATGTTGCCGGTTTCCACGGTACTCTGAATGCTGAGCCCTTCATTCCACGCTGCTATAGCCGGTTCGATCAAACCTGTACCAGCCAGCATAACAGCCCCTATGATCAGAGGATATCCCGGGCGGTATTTGGTTTTTTTTCGCGCCGACTTCGCTATGTGTCTTCACCTTCCTTTCCTGTTTGTAAGACCGTTTTGAACTGGTACTCCATTTACGGGCTACCGCAATCGGAGCCCCGATAAAATGATCTCCAATCCCGCCCTGCCTCTTGAGCTGTATATATCCTTGTTAACCATTATTTGTTAATAAAAGGATAAATATACATACACCAAAGCGGATTGGAATCTTCCAAGCCAATAATATCAACGATCATGAACCAACTACTATCGTCCCCAAGGCGGTAAAACAGAGGATAAGGGAAGGGCAAAAGTAGGAGAAAAGAGGACTGGGGGGAGGGATTTTATCATGATAAGGCCAGAAAGGATTAAGCCGGGGGATGAAGCGGAATGAAGCTGGAACTAATCCGATATGTGTCAGAGTCGGTTGGGGAGCCAGGGGGATCATCATAAGCGGTGGAGAAGGATCTACGGGATTTACAAGACTTTTCGCTATTGCTCAGAGTGACTGGCAGGATTTATCGAATTATGAATCATCCTCAGATACCAAGACAAATGGCCAGCATCAAAAATCAAGCCATGCTGGCTTTAACTTGAACATTATGATGGGCATGGTCACAAATGTTTATGGAAAGGCAATTTTACGATTGGGGCCGATGAAGCCCTGTACCTTGTCAGCTAGTCCGGAGTTAAGTACAAAGGAGACGGCTTCACTGCGACCGTGGATATCCAATTTGCGGTAAATATTGCGTAGATGTGATTTGGTGGTGGAAAGAGATATGTATAGAGTATCAGCGATTTCCTGGTTGGAAGCTTGTTTGCCTAGCAACCGTAGGATCTCGATCTCGCGGGGAGTTAGTATTTTAAGAGATTCTGACACTGGACTGGTTTCCTCCTGAAATGATTCCGGAGACATACGCGGCAAGCAAAGCAGTCCAGCGTGAACGGTAAGTTCTATAGCGTGAACGATATGAATGGGTAGCAGACGGGAAGGCAGACAACCTTTGATCCCAGACCTGAGCAGGTAGCTAATGTTAAAGAGGTTGGGATTGTCAACGATAATGATGGGAATAGTGCATAAGCGTGGTAATTCATCCGTCAGGTTATCGGGACAGTTGCTTTCCACTTTCCATATCATCACATCGGGATAAAGACGAGCGGTGGTACCCAAAAGCTCTTCAGTGCTGTGGGAACCCACAACTTCCCCGGTGCTGCCGGCCTTGAATGCCATAGCCAGGCTTTCTCGCCATTGAGGGTTATCTGCGACGATTATTACTCTGAAGCTTCCCATTGTATCACCCCACTGAATTCGTAACCGTATAAATATATGCACGGCAATGAGCACATATAATTATATACTATTTTACATAAAATGGGAATTAAGTAAAGAGTGAGGAGAAGATTGGGTGCCAGGGAGGAAGCTCGAGACTAGATGCAAGTGGGGACGGTTCTTTCTGTCATTTGCATAAGGCAATAGTCTGGTAATAACAACTAACCTGAAATGACAGAAAGAACCGTCCCCGCTTGCATCTGGCAGAAGGGGTCGGGCGACCTTACTGCAGGTGCTTGTATATTTTTTCTAAAACAGTGCCGGTGGTGTTGGTATCGATCTTTATCAAGGCAGCGTGGTCTAAAGAGGTAGGTCCTTTATTGATAATGATCAGATCCTGGGTGAGAGTGGAGAACTCCCTGACAAAACCAGCCAGGGGGTAGACGGTCAGGGAGGAACCGATCACGATCACTAATTGTGATGACATGATCAACTCGCGAGCATCCACATAATTGTAGATATTCTCTCCGAACAGGACTACGTCCGGCTTTAATATATTGTTACAGACCGAACAGCGGGGAACCGTCTCGGGATAATCGAGCACATAACTGGCATCATAACGAGCCTGGCATCTGCTCCCCTGACAAACGAACTGCTCAGCATTGCCGTGAATGGGAATGACCTTTTTACTGCCGGCTTTTTGATGGAGGTTGTCAATATTTTGGGTGACTATTCCTGCCAGATAGCCTTCCTGCTCCATACGGGCCAGCATGTAGTGAGCCTGGCTGGGCTCCACGGCGGGGAAATTAAAATACTGGCGGTAGAACCCGTAGAATTCCTCGGGGTTGTGACGGAAAAAATCAATGTTGATAATGCGCATAACGCGGTCTTCACCTAGTTTTCGATAGATACCATTTTCACCGCGAAAATCGGGTATACCTGCCTCGGTGCTGATACCGGCACCAGTAACCACCACTGTTTGGCGTGAATTTTTGATGACGTCGGCTGTACGCCTGATAAGATCCTGCATATCTCTACCTCCTGAACCAGGGTTTGACTACAATATACACTGGGTATTCAAGGATGTAAACCAAGGTGGGCCTATTCAGGCTCATTGGGTAGGTCTATACCTAGGATCAGCGGGCCTCTATTTGGAAAGCGGCACACTGCCCAATATAACTAAAAGTTATTTATATAATTAGACATAAAGTGATATAGTGGCATTAGAAGACAGATAATAGGAAGGTTTGAACCACAGATGCTGACATCGACCCCGCCGGGTAATAATCAGGTGGAGGTTGATAGGGCAAAATAATGCTGACTTATTATACGCCAAAGGGGAGTTTGTAATGGAACACATAGTTGATGCACGGGGACTGAACTGTCCACAACCGGTTATTCTTACCAAACGAGTTATGGACAAAGGTGAGGCGGATCGTCTGGTAACCATCGTTAATCAAACCGCTGCTCTGGAGAACGTGACTAAACTGGCCCGCAGCCAGGGATATGAGGTGGAAGTTGAAGACAAAGAGGGAGATTACTATATCACCATGATCCGATCCGAGGAGATCACCTGCGAACCAGCAAGTTTAGAGGACAATGTGACCATTCTTATCACCAACCGATACTTTGGGCAGGGTGAAGAAGAACTGGGCCAGGTTCTGATTAGAAGCTTTTTGTATACTCTTGGTGAAATGAATGGGCGGGTAAAAAGTATCATTTTCATGAACAGTGGTGTATTCCTTACTACGGAAGGGTCGGAAGTGTTGGAAATTTTACAGGGTCTGAGCCAGGAAGGAGTACAAATTCTTTCCTGTGGAACCTGCTTGGATTTCTATGGCATAAAAGATAAGCTGGCCGTAGGCGAAATCACTAACATGTATACGGCTGTTGAGATGCTGAGTTCGGCAGAGCGTAGTATCACTCTATAGAAAGAGGGAAATATGGTGGAAGTCATTTATATGGATAATGCTGCCACCTCGTATCCCAAACCAGAAACAGTCTATGAGGCTGTAGACAGTTTTAACAGGCATATGGGAGGGAATCCGGGGCGAGGAAGCAACCGGTCAACTTTGCAGGCGGGATCAGTCATCCAACAGACCCGCGAAGCGCTGGCCGATTTATTTAATATAAAGGATAGTTTGCGCATTGCTTTCGCGCATAATGTGACTGACGCGATAAATATTGGCTTAAAGGGGATACTGCGTCCTGGTGATCACGTTATTACCACCAGCATGGAGCATAACGCTGTAGCTCGTCCTCTCTATTTTCTGAGTCAACAGGGAGTGGAATGGACGACTGTACCCTGTGATAGCGAAGGAAAACTGGATCCTGAGGACATGCGTAAGGCCATCAAGTCCAATACGCGCATGATTTGTATGCTGCACGCTTCTAACCTTACCGGTACTATCATGCCGATAGAAGAGGTAGGCCGCCTGGCCCACCAGGAAGATGTCCTGTTTATGGTGGATTGCGCCCAGACAGCCGGAGTGCTGCCCATTGATGTAGAACAGTGTAATATTGATCTGCTGGCTTTTACCGGACACAAAAGCCTGTACGGACTGCAGGGCACCGGGGGACTCTATGTACGTCCGGGTTTGACCGTTAATCCACTCAAGCACGGTGGGACCGGATCGTTTTCGGAACATCTGCAGCATCCGATTTTAATGCCAGACAGTTTGGAAAGCGGCACCCTCAATACCCCGGGGCTGGCTGGTCTGTTGGCGGGTATCCAGTATATCAAAGCCACTGGACTGGCTAATATCCTGCAGAGAGAACAGGTTTTAATGGAACGCCTGGTGGAGGGTTTGTCATCTATCAAGGGAGTAAGCATTTATGGTCCAACGGATCTTAAACAACGTACAGCCGTCTTGGCAATGAACATAGAAGGCATGGATTGTGGCGAATTAAGCGTCAGTTTGGATTATGAGTACGGGATCGTAAATAGATCAGGACTACACTGTGCGCCTCTGGCTCATCAAACCATTGGAACCTTTGAGAGCGGAACCTGCCGCTTCAGCCCGGGATTCTTTACTACTGAAGCGGATATAGATACGGTGATAAGAGCTGTGCATGAGCTGGCGTCCAGGCAGTGACCATGGTTCTATAATAAAGACACGAATGCATACCCATTTCCTATTCGAGAGTTTGTATAATAAGCTTTTTTTTATTTTCATGTAACTCTTAATAATGTCATCCTGAGCGGTAGCGAAAGATCTACGGCATTTACAAGACTCTTCGTTTTCGCTCAGAGTGACATTGTTGAAAAACTAATTGAATCATGCCAATCCTCATTCAACAAAAAACTGAAAAAAGGGATTGCCAAAAGCAGTTTAATAAAATATCATTGATGTAGACAAAGGAGACAAAATTGATCCAAATAGGAAAGAGGCCATCTGAATGCAGATCACCAGACAAAGCGAATATGCCATACGCACCATGCTGGAATTAGCCCGCGCTCCCGAAGGAGAACTGCTGTCCACCCGCTTTATTTCCGAGCAGCAGGATATCCCTGAAGATTTTTTGAAAAAGACCATCAAATTGTTGGCACTAGCCGATTTGGTCAGTACCCAGCGGGGCACCGGCGGAGGAGTAAGGTTAGCGAAACCAGCAGAGCAGATCACTATGTTTGACATCATTACTGCTATTGAAGGCCCCATTTCCCTGAATGTGTGTCTATCACCTGCCTACAACTGTCCTAATCAACCTACCTGTCCATCCAACCGGGTTTTGCGAAAGGCTCAGGAGGCTTTGGTTAGTGAGTTGAAGCGAGAGTCACTGGCTGATATGCTCCAGTTAATATAAACTGCGCAGCAGGACTCAGTTTGCCCCCAAAGAAGACCAAAAAGGTAGAATATGTCACGTTATTAAAAGCAATCAGAGGAGGAAGAATCATGTATTGTAACCAGTGTGAACAGGCTACTAAAGGATTGGCTTGCACGACGGTTGGTGTCTGCGGCAAAAAGCCAGAGGTAGCCGCATTGCAGGATTTGCTTCTGCATAGTCTTCAGGGATTGAGCAAATATGCACAGGCTGCCCGGGCGCAAAATATCCAGGTCAGTCAGGAAATCAATCAGTTCACCATGGAAGCCTTGTTTGCTACTCTTACCAATGTCAATTTTGATCCGGAAAGGTTGCAAGCTTACATTTATCGGGGTGAGCAGTACCAGCAAGATCTGCAGCAGGCTGGCGCTGAGATCGGAGAAACGGGCCAAAAGATAAATGGCCAGACGGTAGCCGCTCTGGTGGATGAAGGTGAGCAGAGAGGACATTTGGTCAATATGGATCAACCCGAAGACATTTGCTCCCTGCAGCAGATCTTAGTTTATGGACTCAAGGGAGTTGCAGCTTATGCCCACCATGCTGAGGTATTGGGTCAACGGGATGAACGCATTTATGAGTTTACTCACGAAGCTTTGGCAGCAATAAATGACCCCAACAAGGATCTATCCTTCTGGTTGGAAATGGTTCTTAAATGTGGAGAGATCAATCTAATCACCATGGAACTTCTGGATGCGGCCAATACCGGAGCTTATGGTCATCCGGTGCCTACCTCTGTTCCTCTGGGACATATTAAGGGTAAAGCTATCCTGGTATCTGGGCATGACTTGCATGACCTGGCAGGCTTGCTGCAAGCTACCCAAGGAAAAGGCATAAATATCTACACCCATGGGGAAATGCTTCCTGCACACGGTTATCCGGAGCTGAAAAAGTATTCTCATCTGGTGGGTAATTACGGAACTGCCTGGCAGAATCAGCGCAACGAGTTCAACCAATTTCCGGGACCGATCTTAATGACGACCAACTGCATCCAGGAGCCACGGGAAACCTATAAAGCAAATATCTTTACTACTGGGCCAGTAGCATGGCCGGGAGTAACTCATGTACCCCATGGCGAGTATGATCTGCTTATAGAGAAAGCCCTGGAAATGCCTGGGTTTACAGAGGATCTAGACGCCGGGTCGGTTATGGTAGGATTTGCTCACCATACGGTTATCGGAGTTGCAGACACTATAATAGAAGCTGTGCAATCGAAAGACATTCGTCATTTTATGGTGGTCGGAGGATGTGATGGGGCTAAGTCAGGCCGTAACTACTACACTGACCTGGTAGACCATGCGCCCCAAGATACGGTCATATTGACTCTGGGATGTGGGAAATATCGTTTCTTCGATCACGACCTTGGTCAGATCGGAGACATCCCGCGGTTGTTGGATTGTGGCCAGTGTAACGATGCTTTCTCAGCGGTGAAAATTGCTATGGCTCTGGCTGATGCCTTCCAATGTGGGGTAAACGATCTGCCGCTGTCCCTGGTGTTGTCCTGGTATGAGCAGAAGGCTGTTTCGGTTCTGCTGAGCCTTCTACACCTGGGGATCAAAGACATTCGGTTGGGGCCGACACTGCCGGCCTTTATTACACCCGGTGTATTGAATGTACTGGTGGAGAACTTTGGTATCAAACCTATAACTACTGTGGAAGAAGACCTGCAAGCTATTCTTCAATAACATGATGATCAGGGGGGCGCTAGTCGCCCCCCGCAGGTAATGATGCTGATTAAATGTTTATGGTGTTACAGAAGATAGAAGAGGAGATGATTATTGGTGGAGTGGACCGAAGAAGCACAGGCTTATTTGGAAAGAGTACCCTCATTTGTTCGCTCCATGGCCAAGCGAGCGGTTGAAAAAGATGTGCGTTCCCAGGGGAGAAATCAGGTAACTGCCGAAGATGTGGCCCGAGGACATAAAAAGCATATCGCTTTCGCCGAGGACAAACCCGAAGATCAAGCTAAAACCCGCATCGCGGTTGTTCGCTGTGAGACCGTTTCGGAAGTCTGTCCGGGGGTGGCCTGTTTCAAAGCCTTCAACAAAAGGCACAGCCATTTCAAGGATTATGATGATAATACTGAAATCATTGGCTTTTTTACCTGTGGAGGCTGCCCGGGAAGACGGGTATCGCGCTTGGTCAACAGCCTGAAAAAACACGGTTTGGATGCGGTGCACCTGTCTTCCTGTATGCTGTTGGAAGGAGATTACCCAGCCTGCCCCCATGTCAAGGAAATCAAGGCTATGATCGAGAGCAAAGGGATCAAAGTGGTGGAGGGAACCCATCACTAATAAAGTAGAAAAGCGGGGTGACAAAAGAATGGTGGCAAGAACGATCGTAAAAATCGATGAAGAACTATGCGATGGCTGTGGGGTCTGTATCAGCCCCTGTGCCGAAGGCGCTCTAGTTTTGGAAAATGGTAAGGCCAAGGTCATAAGGGAAGAATTGTGCGATGGGGCAGGCGTCTGTTTGGCTGTTTGTCCTACCGGGGCACTTTCTTTGGAAGTTCGTGAGGCTGCTGAGTTTTCGGAAATAGCCGTGGAAAAACATCTAGCCAGTCAGCCCCGGACCTATATTCCGCAAAACTGCTCCTTGTGCGGAACCAGCGAAGATGACAGTTGTCTGATCGCTTATAAGCATAAAGGCCAGTCCCAGTGGTGCTGTACCCGCTGTTTGCCCCGGCTCATCCATGGATAAATGGATACTTTTGCCTGCAATAAAAGATTGCCATAATCGGCCTGGCCGGTTATACTATAGGTAGGTGGCGGAGAGCAAGAATGTAAAATCTGTTTCAAGTCCACTAAGTTATTTTCAAGTTGAACGGCCAGGAAGCCGAAAGTCAAAAGTAAAGGCCAGTTAGTTTGACCCAAGTATTTCAAATAGATTCTTAGGCGGTTAATGTTTCGAGAGGTAGGAAGTTTCCCATAAGCAAAGTTAGTAAACCTTTCTCCGCCACCCTAATAGAGACTTAGAAGATCGCTGTAAGAGCGATCTTTTTTTTGACGCGAGAGGGGAGGTTCTTTCCGTCAAGTCAGTTTTGAACAAATTGACCACACTGCTTCTCGCAGATATAACAGAGAGAATCATTTCCCTGGTATCCCTTCATGAATGTTATTCCTCTACGTGATTGAGTAATATAATACATTGAAACATTTTTATGGAAAGCCTGGCGATAGACGCAGGGCAAAAGAGCCTGAGGGCTCATTTTGATGTTTAGGAGAGCAAGATGATCAAGGGAAGTCTGCAGAACAAGGTGTGCCTTATTACCGGTTCCAGCCGAGGCATAGGAGCAGCTATTGCCAGAGCAGCGGCGGCAGAGGGAGCAGCGGTGGCAGTCAACTACCGTGCGTCCCGACAGCAGGCGGAGCTATTGGTAGAGGAACTACGTGACTTAGGAGCCCAGGCCCTAGCGGTTCAAGGGGATGTGGGGTCATCTGGGGAGGTTGAAAACTTGTTTGTCTCAGTGGAACAGGCTTTGGGGCCGGTTTCTCTGCTGGTAAACAATGCTGGTACTTCCTTGCGAGAACTGGTCACTAACATTAGTGATGAACAGTGGGACAGGGTCATGGACACTAATTTAAGAGGGCCCTTTTTATGCTGCCGACGGGCTCTGCCTCATATGATCAGCACCCGTTGGGGAAGGATCGTTAACATAGCCTCCATATGGGGTTTGCTGGGTGCTTCCTGTGAAAGTGCTTACGCGGCCTCCAAAGGTGGTTTGATCCTTTTCACGAAGTCACTGGCTCGAGAAGTAGCACCCTGTGGAGTAACCGTGAATGCTCTGGCTCCAGGGCCGATTAGCACCGACATGCTAGCAGAAGAATTGACTATTCAGGAGTGTCAGGATTTGGCGGAGCAAGTGCCGGTCGGCAGGTTGGGTAGCCCAGAAGATGTAGCTGCACTATGCGTTTTTCTTCTGTCTTCTGGCGCAAACTACATAAATGGTCAGGTTATACCTGTGGATGGCGGCTGGACTGCCTGAGGCAAAGCAATAAATAATATGAAGTAGAAAGGAGCCAATCTATGCAGCAACGTAACTTAGGAACATCGGGATTATCAGCTTCGGTAGTAGCTATTGGCACCTGGGCCATAGGAGGCTGGCGCTGGGGAGGAACGGACGAAGCGGAGTCCATTCGAGCTATCCATGCCGCCCTGGATGCGGGCATCAACTTTCTAGATACGGCCCCTGCCTATGGACTAGGCTTGTCAGAAGAGATCGTAGGCAAAGCCTTAAAAGGGAAGCGCGATCAAGCCGTGATTGCTACTAAATGCGGAATGGTGTGGCATACTGATCAGGGCACTTATTTTCTGGATCAATACAATAAGCCTATTCACAAATACCTGGGGCCGGAATCAATTAGATACGAAGTAGAACTCAGTCTGCAACGATTGCAAACCGATTATATCGATCTATATCAAACCCACTGGCAGGATATTACTACCCCCATAGAGGAGACTATGGGAGAGTTGGTTCGTCTAAAAGAGGAAGGGAAGATTCGGGCTATCGGCGTATGCAACGCTACGGTTGATGAAATGGAACGCTACCGAAAACTGGGAGCGGTGGACAGTGACCAGGAAAAATACAGCATGCTGGATCGCAAACCCGAGGATACCAATTTACCTTGGTGCCGGGAGCAGCAGGTGGCTTTTCTGGCTTACTCGCCTTTAGCCCAGGGATTACTTACTGGCAAGATGGGACCAGACCGGGTTTTCAGTAGTGACGACCAGCGCAGCAGTAATCCCCGTTATGCTGTGGAAAACCGGGTCAGGATCCAGTCTCTGCTTAACGGTATCCAGCCTTATGCTGAAAAATATGGACTTACTCTAGGACAGATGGTAATTGCCTGGACAGTTGCTCAACCCGGAGTAACCCACGCTCTGGTGGGTGCGCGCACTGTGGAGCAGTCTATTGAAAATGCTGGAGCTGGGCGGGTGAAACTGGATCAGGGTGATACAGATGCTATCACTGATTTGGTCAACAAATTCAGTTTATAAACAGGTTATGGGGTCAGGCCGTGAAACGTTTGACCCCAAAGGGAGGATGTTCAATGCCAAATTATGATCTCATTTTATTTGATCTGGACGGGACTTTGACCGATCCCTGGGAAGGTATCACCAAATCGGTTCAATATGCGCTGGATAAAATGGGCCTTAAGGAGCCGGATCGCCACAAGCTGACTGCTTTTATTGGCCCACCACTAGTAGAATCCTTCGAACATTTTTACCATTTAAGCCCAGAGCAGGCCTGGTTGGCTGTACAGTATTATCGAGAGTACTTTTCCGAACATGGACTGTATGAAAACAGGGTGTATGAAGGAATACCAGAACTTTTGCAGGCTCTCAATGATCGCCAAATAGCACTGGGGGTGGCCACCTCCAAGCCAACGTGTTATACGGATACCATTCTGCGCCATTTTGATCTCAACAAATATTTTCGAGTAGTAGTGGGCAGTAATATGGACGGTTCCCGGGTACTAAAGGCTGAGGTGATTGCGTCCAGCATCAAGCCCTTTGACAGAGATAGTCAGGTACTCATGGTCGGGGATCGTCGCCATGATATTGAAGGGGCGCGCAGTAATAAGATCGATTCAGTAGCGGTAGCCTATGGTTATGGAACGGTGGATGAACTCCAGCAAGCACAGCCTACCTATTTGGTACATACGGTGGAGGAATTAGCGCAACTGCTGCTGAAGGATTGAAAGAGAGAATGCAGCTAAGTACACAAGTAGTAATGACCGTTATCGCAGATAACTCGGCGATTGTCGATCAAGTATTCCAGATGGACCATATCCATGACATATTCGTATAGTAGAAACACCTTCTGAGGAGGCGGCAACTTCTGATAGCAGGGTAGGCAACGAGCTATCGCGGGCAGAGTGTGGTGCCCGCGGCGGATACAGTCCAGGATACGTTCTTGCCGATGAAGGATGATATCCCGGTACGCTTTGAGGCGGGCCGGGATTTTTTCCTTTATAATTGCTTGCCCGTGACCGCTGACCACCAAACCAGGTTTCAATTCCAGCAAGCGGTCGATCGAACTGAGCAAATCAGCAATGCTGCTTTTCAGGTTGCCGTACCAGGGGCCAAAAACGGAAAGATCTAAATCAGCCGTAAAAACAAAATCCTGTTCTGGAAAGAAGAAACCACAGTGTCCGGCTGAGTGCCCGGGCAGATGCATGACTTGAACTTGAACATGGCCAAAGTCAAAAACCTGCCCATCCTGAATGTGCCCGGTAATCGTGATGGGATTATAGTGGATGGCATCCATGTATAACTTATGGAGATGCTTGTCGGGAACCAGTAGATGAAAGCCGAATTCCTCCAGATAGGCATCGGCTGATTCGGCCATGGCCTGGTCGGCAGGGTGTATGAGAATCTCAGTGGCGTTGAGACCAGGGGTAAGGAAAAAGTGATCCAGGTGCCCGTGTGATTGCAGCAATACATCTATAGCTCGAGACTTAAGAAACTCGCGGCCATCATCGGGGGGACTGGAATCGATCAAGCCGGTGCGGTCATCGTCTATCCACACACAATTGCAATAAGGAAACTGAAACCGTGGCAACTCCAGTACGGTTATGCGGCGAGATAGCTTATGAATCAATTGGCCTGACCCCTCCCCCCATTTAGACTTCATTATACAATATAATAAAAATCCAAGGGAAAAAGTACCTACTAGGAATATCAGTAGGCGCTAGCCAGAGGTTGATCGGCTCCGTTAACTGGTGTAGGGGCGTTGCTCTGCAGCATTTTTCGTTCTATATAGAAGCGATCTGACAGAGGATCATATTTAATAGTATCAGCGGCGGTGGGGCCTTGCCCGGGACGTATATACAGGATAATAGCTGAATAAGGAACCACCTGATCAGTATATAGACCCCGCACTCCCGCTGCTCCAGATGAACCGGGATTCAGTAGAACTGCATCCTCAGTGAACTCAATGCTCTGTTGGTGAGTATGGCCGGTAACTATCAATGGGTAGGTGCCGGCTAACTTCCTGGCTACGCGGGGATTATGAACTACTACCAGATCCACTTCCTGTTGGGGAGGGTTTTGTAATAATCCTTGGGCCTGTTGGTCTAAGAGTCGATTCCATTCGGTTGGGTCAGTGGAAACTTCTGTTCTGGAAGAAAGGGGATCAGCACTGCCGAATATATTCAATCCGTTTACCTTAACCACTTGTCCATCAAGTATGATGCTGTTATTCATACTATCCACAAACGCAATCGTCTCGGCCGAGTCATGATTGCCGGGAACAAAAACGTAAGGCAGATCGATATTGGCTAAACCTTCGGTCAGCTGAGTTTCCAAAGGCGTTCCCAAATCAGTCAGATCACCGGCATCGATAACCAGATCGACCCGGAAATGGCGTGCCAGGGCTTGAATAAATTCAACTCCTACCGGGTTCGATTGAAGATCGCTGACCAGCAATACTTTAACGGTGTCATCTTCCTGTTCGGGGTTTCCCAGTATAGATAAGCTGTTGACACTGGAAAAAAGCTGACGGATATTGCCCACCAATAAGTGAGTCTGGTCTTCCATTTCATCCAGACGTTTCAACAATTCGTCAGGCTCCGGAATTATTTCGGTAGCCAAGGATATTACTCCCGTATAATGGGGCTCGCGAAAAGCCTGAAAATCATAGGTCTTAAGGCCACATCCCAGTAGCGCCGCAAAGACCAGGGTTCCGAACACCGCTGCCCCTATTGCATGACGGAACCGGGGTCTCCATAGAACAATCACCAATGCCAATGCACCGGCAAAGGCCACTCCCAATTGTCGCCAGACAAAACCATGGAGGTGGCGAGGCAAGTTTTCCCGCAGGTTGGTTAAAAAACTGAGGCCGTCTCCTTGGGGGGATAAGATTTTTTCAGCCAGATCGGTTCCAATATATTGAAGCTGTATACGAAAAACCAGAGGTGTCGCATGGGTAGCAGCAGAAATGGTACCCAGTGGAGCCAGATGTATGATCGTCTCACCGTGCCAGCCAGGTTTAATAGACATGTTTAATGATAGCCCTTCTACATCGTAGGACGCGGTGCCCAGCAGGTGAACACCTAAAAATGCGCCCGCCATTGCCGTGGCAAGAACCATGCTTATTAGCAGAATGCGTAGATGGGGTTGGTTAGGCCGTTGCAAAATCTTCAGCATGAATATCTCCCTCAGGTTATTTATGTATGGCCTGACCAAACGTACAGATTTATTGTATCATCTGTCTGCTGTAATATTTGCTGACATCTTATTCCAGAGGCCTTTTGGGTACGGCCAGACAAAGAATTGGCAGATCATTTACTTCGCATAGATTCAATTGACCCTTCGATACTGTCACTCGGAGAGAGAACGAAGAGTCCTGTAAGTGCAGTAGATCCTTCACTACCGCTCAGGAATGACATTTGCAAAGTTACCTGATCGTTAAAGGTAGATTATGTGAAAATTTTCCCCAACAAAATTAGCCGTCGTTACGATAGCCAATTTTTTTGCGGGGAAGGAATATTGTTCCTAGATGACGAAGCTATTTTGGAGAAATATTTATTAAATTTACTTTTGCGCCACAATTCGCAGAAGTCAATATCTTGGGGGGATAAAAGGTGTATCAACAAGAGTACAAGCGTAAACTGGTCTCAGCGGAGGAAGCAGTGAAAGTTGTTAAATCAGGGGATATTGTGGATTATGGCTTTTTCAATGGCAAGCCAACTGTCTGTGATGTTGCCCTGGCAAAGCGCAAGGACGAATTGCAAGATGTTCAAGTGTTTTGTGCGGTGACCTTGCCGCCAGTACCAGAAGTGGCCAAGTTAAGAGGGAATTTCATTTACATGGACTGGCAGTTCAGCAAAGTTGCTCGGGTACTGCAGTCAAATTACGAACTGTGTTATTACTCACCTATTCTATACCATCAGGCACCCAGCTTATATCGTGACGCAATTGCACCCCATCGCAATGTGGTTATCTCCCGAGTATGTCCCATGGATAAATGGGGGTATTTCAATCTGGGGCCGCAGAACTCTGAAACTATGGCTAATATGGAAGTAGCCGACTATGTGATAGTTGAGGTCAACAAAAACATGCCGGTCTGTTTGGGTGGAGCAGAGGAATCAGTGCATATTTCTCAGGTAGACTATATAGTTGAGGCTCCCGATGATGATGTTTTAATAGACGTTCCTGGAGCGGAACCTACTGAAGTTGATAAACAGATCGCTAATCATGTGATGGGATTTATCCAGGACGGTTCTTGCATCCAATTGGGCATAGGGGGTATGCCCAACGCAGTGGGCAAGGCCATAGCCGCCTCGGACTTGAAAAACCTGGGTGGTCATACGGAGATGTTTGTCGATGCCTATGTAGACATGATGGAATCAGGCCGCATGAATGGTTCAGTTAAGAGAATTGATCGGCATCGAGTGGGTTATACGTTCGCTATCGGCAGCCAGCGCATGTACGATTTTATGCATATGAATCCGGCTTTGGCTTCTTACCCAGTGAATTATACCAATGATCCCCGGGTGATCCAGCAGCTTGATAATTTTGTTTCTATCAATAATGCGGTGGAAGTGGATCTGTATACGCAGGTAAATGCAGAAAGCAACGATACCACCCAGATTTCTGGTAACGGAGGTATGTGGGATTTCGTTCTGGGAGCCCAGTGGTCCAACAACGGCAAGAGTTTTATATGCTTGACTTCTACCTTCACTGACAGTGAAGGTCGCATGCAGTCACGTATAGTGCCTACGTTTGCACCAGCTTCCATCACCACCATTCCCAGACAGATGGTGGACTATATTGTTACTGAGTATGGGGCAGTGCGCATGAGGGCCAAGCCCACCTGGCAGCGGGCGGAAGAACTGATTTCCATTGCTCATCCTGACTTTCGCGATGAACTTATCAAACAAGCAGCTGAATTGAAACTCTGGCGACGCACCAACAAAATCGAGTAAACACTGAATATTGAGGAGAATATAGAGGATAAGAAAAAGCCCACCCTAACCGGGTGGGCTTTTGAGCATATACCGATCGATTTATTTGGGAGCCATACGGATAGCGCCGTCCAGACGAATGGTTTCGGCGTTTAAGTAATTATTCTCTACGATGGCTTGCACCAGATGTGCAAATTCTTCGGGATTACCCAGTCTCTGAGGCATCGGAATGGATGCAGCCAGGGAATCACGAGCAGCCTGAGGCAGCTGAGCCAGCATTGGTGTATCAAAAGTTCCAGGAGCTATAGTGTTTACACGAATTAAATGTCTGGAAAGGTCACGAGCGATGGGGAGAGTCATGGCATGTACGCCGCCTTTGGTTGCGGAGTAAGCAGCCTGACCGATCTGCCCGTCAAAGGCAGCTACGGAAGCAACGTTGATGATAACACCTTTTTCGCCATCTTCGGGTTCATTTTTATCCATTTGGAAAGCAGCATTACTGAGCATATTGAATGCGCCTGTCAGGTTGACGTCTACAACCATCTTGAACCAATCAATGTTCCAGGGGCCATCCTTGTTGAAGGTGCGTCCTGCACTACCCATACCGGCATTGTTGACCAGAATGTGCAAAGCGCCGAACTTTTCAACAGCAGCATTGATAGTAGCTTTTACATCTTCGGTTGAAGTAACGTTGCACTTAGCAAAAAGAGCCTTGTCACCCAATTTTTCAGCCAGGGCCTTGCCTTTTTCTTCATTGAGGTCAGCAATGACCACATTGGCTCCAGCACCATGGAGGCGAACTACCGCAGCTTCACCCAGACCAGATGCTCCGCCGGTTACGATAGCAGTTTTTCCAGCGATCTTCATACTATCCCTTCACTCCTTTTAATTTATTGAGGTAAGAGTGTAAATGGGGCTATTTCCGATTGCCCTTATCCACAGCCCTTATCCGCGATGGCAGAGAATACCCGTATTCTAAACGGTCTGCCATATATTCTATATATTACCACAAAGTCGTTAGGAATGGGAACAAGATATATAGAAGTATGAAAAAAGTTTCACTTTTTTATTAGCCTATCATTAAGATTTTAGTACCCACTAGTATGATACAATAATCCTTAATTAGCTGGAGGTGGACTGTCATGTCACGACGAGGGTTTATTTTAGTTGCCTTAATTGTATTGCTGGTAGCTATAATGTTTTTTAGCAACCGACCTGATCCAGAACCAGAGAAAAGCCCTCTCCAAGAAGCGGCTGCTGTGCAAATTGATAGAGTCATAAATGAGGGTCAATCTGCCTGGTTGTTTTTCCGCACCAGTACCTGCCCAGCCTGTGTCGAATTAAAAAGATCCTTTGACAGCCTGCAGCCGGACTATGAAGGACGAGTTGTTTTCATAGATATTAACCTGGATGAGGAAGGCAATCGGGAATTGGGACGGGAGTACCGCATAGGCTATGTTCCTCAGACTTTCATTATCGATGCTGATGGTGAGATCATTTATCAAATGGTGGGGAACATCCCAATAACAGACCTGCGCAGGGAACTGGACCGTGTTTCTCAATAGACAACCCATAGGAATGCTTCAGTCAGGGAATGATCCATCATGCTTTCTTTGACAGATGTGAACCATCCCTGTTATTTCTGTAGCGCTGTTTTGGTGATAGGGTTCTAAAAGATCTTATACACCATAAATTTATAGAGGAGGATTACTGTCATAAGCTGTCGTGATTGATCTGGAGTGGTTCGACAAAACACCTCCAATCTTGTGCGTCTGCCGCAGATTTAGTACAATCATTAGGGGATAAAGATATCCCTGAATGGAGAGGAGTGCATGTAATGGCCATACGGCTCTATGCTGATAATGCCTGTGATCTGGAACTGGATTATTTGAATAGTTTGCAGGTGAAACTATTCCACATGCCCGTTACCATCAAGGATCAAACCTACCGTGATAGGCTTACTATTAATCCTCCCGAATTCTATCGTCTTATATCGGAACCTGGGGTGATGCCGACTACTGCTCAAATAAATCCCGGAGAATTCGAGCAGGAATTTGCCCGGGTCATTGCAGAGACCGAAGATGACATTATTTATATCGCTTTTTCTTCGGCTTTAAGTGGTACATATCAATCTGCTTGCCTGGCACGAGACATGGTCGATCCCCAACGTATAACCGTAATTGATTCCAAGAGTGCTTCAGTTGGTTATGGCCTAACTGTGATACGCGCTGCGCAAGCTATTGCCGAGGGAAAAAGTACCCAAGAAGTCATCGCTGCTGTTGAAGATAATATCAGACGTATACAGCACCTGTTCATAGTGGGCAG
>DBRE01000066.1:20570-25442 GCA_002305535.1 Syntrophomonas sp. UBA1376 | reverse complement strand
GGTAATCTCAAGCTGACCCATAATGCAACTGATATCGCACTAAGCACACCTGATTCCTATTTGGTGGTAGAAACTCCTGAGGGGATTCGCTATACTCGGGGAGGATGTTTGAAGATCGATGGGGATGGCCTTTTAACCACCAATCAGGGTTATGCAGTCTTGGATGAATACTATGATTACATCTATCTGGAAGGCGAGTTCGCTGTGGATCGGGATGGGTATGTGACCGATAATGGCGAGGAAATAGCCCGCCTTCAGGTGGTTAGTTTTGATAATCAAGACCAATTGGAAAGACTGGGAGGAAGTCTTTTGAACACCGATCAGGAGCCGTTACTGGTTGAAAATCCGGAGATTTTGTCCGGATACCTGGAGGAATCAAATGTAGTGGCTGTGCAGGAGATGGTTACTTTGATCAATGTGGTGCGCAGTTATGAAGCCCTGCAAAAAGTAATTCAATCTGAAGACGAAGCTACCCAAACTCTCCTTGAAGAAGTGGGACGGGTGTAGGTGTTAGTAGATCAGGATCACCTCCGCGGCTACGGTCAGATCCGAATTCTGATGAACCATGAAAATGACATGAGGCAGACAGCAGTTTCAGCTGTTTGCTTTTTGTTTGCCATTGGTTATCGGGCCGTGTCCTTGGACACGGAATTTTCATTTTCTGATGGTTAAGGCTCTGAAGAGGGAGGAAAAACTAAAGCAAAGGCTAATTTAGACATAGAGAAGAAGATTGACGACAAATGGAGATAAACATGCATGATAGTAATTCATATGTACTAGGATGCCGCCTGGATCCCTTTACTATGGCTGTTGCTTTAGATAAGGTAGAAGGCTGGATCGATCAAGCAGAGCCTGGTGCAAGTGCGCATATAATAACCTTAAATGCCGAGATCGCCTATCAGGCCCATTTTGATGAGCCACTGCGCGATCTTATCAATCGGGCTTGGCTGGTTACCCCGGATGGTATAGGTATAGTATGGGGGGCTCGTAAGCTAGGCATAGAGGTTCCGGAACGAGTAACCGGTATTGATCTCATGGAACGAATCTGCCAGAGAGCAGCGGCGCGGGGCTGGAAGGTATTCTTTTTAGGAGCAGCACCTGGCATAGCGGAACAAGCGGCCCAAATACTACAGGAGCGTTATCCTGGTTTAACGGTGAGCGGGGTTCGGCATGGCTATTTCAACGCCGGCGAGGAGCCGGAAATAATTGCTGACATAGTAAGTAGCGCTCCCCAGGTTCTGTTCGTTGGCCTAGGGGCACCCCGGCAAGAATGGTGGATCGACCAACATAAGAAACAGTTGAGAGTTCCGGTATGTATTGGTATCGGGGGAAGTTTGGATGTAATCTCGGGTCATAAAAAAAGAGCACCTGAGTGGATGATAAAACTCAATCTGGAATGGCTCTACCGTTTGCTAGCTGAACCTTCTCGTTACAAGCGCCAATTGGTGTTGCCTCGCTTTGTATGGCTGATAATAAAGAGTCGGTTGCCAAAGCCCAGACACGGTAAATAGATACTATCTTACAGGAGCAGGGGAGGATCATATATGGAAGATAAAACTTTCGCCCTGGATATCGGTACTCGTAAAATCGTGGGACTAGTTATGGAAAAATCGGCAGATGGATACGTAGTCATCGGTAGTGAAATGCGAGAACACCAAACCCGTGCTATGATGGACGGGCAGATCCATGATGTGGAAGCGGTTGCCAAGACCATATTGGATATAAAACTGTCCCTGGAGAAGAAAACCAATCTCAAGTTGGAGTCCGCCGCCGCAGCGGCTGCAGGAAGATCCTTAAGAACTACTGGGGGTACCGCTCGCAAAAAGCGTCCTGAGAATAGCGAGATCACCCGGCAGGAAGTTACGGCTCTGGAATTGGAAGCAGTACAGAACGCCCAAACTCAACTAGTGGACGGAGAACGCCGGAGCGGAGACAACAGCCAGTATTTTTGTGTGGGATACAGTGTGGTGGCCTATGAGTTGGAGCAACAGGTCTTAGGCAACCTGGTAGGTCAGATAGGAGCAGAGATTGCCGTAGAAGTGGTAGCTACCTTTCTGCCTAGAGTGGTAGTAGACAGCCTCTTTTCAGCTCTCAAACATGCTGACTTGAGTGTCCACAGCCTGACCTTGGAGCCTATAGCGGCTATTGCGGTCGCTATTTCTCCCAATATGCGCATGCTCAACCTGGCCCTGGTTGATATTGGAGCAGGCACCGCAGATATTGCTCTGGTCAGAAATGGCAACGTCTATGCTTATGCCATGGTTCCGCTGGGCGGGGACGAGCTCACCGAAAAGCTGGCCTCCCATTATTTACTCGACTTTTTGAGTGCGGAGCAGTTAAAAAGACAAATGCTGAGCCATGAAGTCCTTGAATCTGTGGATATTTTGGGCAACCAACTCCAATTACCCATAGCAGAAGTAACCAAAGTATTAGAGCCCACTACCCAAGAAATTGCTAGGGCTATTGCGGAAAGCATCCTTTCTCTAAATCAAAAAGCACCGGATGCCGTAATATGCGTGGGGGGAGGGAGCTTGACTGTTAACCTCATGGGTACACTGGCCTCATCCTTAGGACTGCCGGCTAATCGTGTTGGTACACGCACCCATGAGGCTTTCGATTATATAACTGTTGACCCCGACTATTTGACCGGGCCTCAGGGTGTCACGCCTTTAGGTATTGCTTATCATTCCTTGACAACTTCAGTAACGCCCTTTGTTCGGGTACAGGTCAATGATCGTGAGATCCCCATGTGGAATATGGGCCAACTTACTGTGGCCAGTGCTCTACTAAGTTCCGGTATCTCTCTGGCTAACATTTATGGAAAGCCGGGCTTGGGCAAAACTTTGGAATTGAATGGTGTAATAAAGGTGTTTAAGGGAGAGCTGGGGACACCACCTGTAATCAAGGTAAATAGAGAAGAGGCATCTTTAGATACTCCTATTAAAGAGGGAGACCATATCAGCTATGTCCGAGGGACGGATGGAACTGATGCGCATATTTTCATCAAAGATCTGATACCTCTCACGGAGGGCAGAGCCTGGGTGAACGGCGAAGAAGTGTCATTAGTGCCTACGTTGACCATAAATGGCGAGAAATGGGATATCGACCGTGAGATTCCTGATCGAGCCCAGATAAAGGCATTGCAGGCCAATCAACTGAACAATGTGCTGCTACAGGCGGGAGTACCAGCGCAGATGTTGGAGGAAACCATCTATCACTATCGGCTAAATGGCGAAGATAAGATTTGCCGCTGGTTGCCGATAGAGGTCACTGTAAATGGCCGCCCCGCACAGTTACAGGATTTGATCGACTGGGGGGATCGGGTTGGCTATCAATTGAAGTCAGCCGAGCCAAGAATAAGGGATATTCCTGGCAGCCAGGAATTGCTGAAATTGATGGTTACCGTAAATGGGCAGCCTGTGGAGTTAAACAGTCGGCAAGTGCGCCTATTGACCAACGGCCGACAGGTTGATCTGGATGATTTATTAACTGACGGGTTGGAATTACAGCTAGACCGAAGCCATAATCAAGCCATTTTCAGTGATATCTTCAGAGTGATAGAAGTAAAACCCAGTGCCACCGGCAGACTTCTGATGTACGTAGATGGAGAAAGCGCAGGTTTCACAACTCCTATCAGCGATGGCAGTAAAATCGAACTTAGCTGGGAAAGCTGATGTCTTGGTGGGGGGCGCTTCATGAAAGGTTCAATTCCGCTGTCGCCAGTCTCCACTGAGTGATGCCAGCGATACGGGTGATATTCTTGCCAGCTTGATTGATAGCCTGTTATGTTTGATTGGCTGCTTAATCGCCATCCCTCCTTACTCCATTGAATCCTTTCACGCCCGCC
This sequence comes from Syntrophomonas sp. UBA1376, assembly GCA_002305535.1. GTDB lineage: Bacteria > Bacillota > Syntrophomonadia > Syntrophomonadales > Syntrophomonadaceae > DTU018. The sequence continues at coordinate 21,595 of DBRE01000066.1, read as the reverse complement.
CAGTTAGCATTTGGTCTTGGTGGNNTTTTCCTGGGCAAAGATAAAACAATCATGTGAGGGCTATTTAAGCCTTTATTTTTTTGACTTTAACCAAGGATTGAAGGCGCCGAAAGATGGATACAATAGAAATAAGGAGAAATGGTTAAGAAAAGTCAAAATATCCAGCGACACTGCCTGTAAGAGATTGAAACAGGAGTTTACTAGCCGACCAACTCATAATAAAATAGAAATGAAAGTCAAACAAAGTCAAAGGATGGGGAACATGAAAAGAAGTTTAGCCGATAAAATAGAACAGTATCTAAAAGTCCTGATAGATCGCAGTGAAGAAAATCGCATTGAAATACAGCGCTCGGAGCTGGCTGAGACTTTCAGCTGTGTGCCTTCACAGGTCACCTATGTTATCAGTACTAGGTTTACTGAACAAGATGGTTATATAACCGAGAGCCGCCGCGGAGGCAAAGGCTATGTGCGGATCGCGCGCTATAACCTTCCCCACGATACTGAGAATCTAAATGATTTGTTCTACTACAGCAATTACCTTACCCGTAATAAATTGATCTCCAGTCAGGAAAACGAACTACTTACTTATTTGCTCCTGCATGCCTTCAATCAGTTTCCATGCGAGACCCAGGAAAAAATTTTTGAGGGCATTAAAACAGCCTTGAATGAATATGTAAAGACCGAATCCAAAGGGGGTTAAAAAAGATGCTTTGTGATGAGTGCAAACAAAAGCCAGCTACAGTTCATTTAGCCCAGTTTTATAATGGTAAGAAAGTGGAAACACATCTTTGTGATAACTGCGCGGCTCAAAAAGGAGCTTTGATCATGGATGGCCAGTTTTCTATCCCTAATCTGTTGGGAAGTTTTTTGGGGCATAATTTTGGCATCCAGCAAAAAACTTCTAGCACCGAGACCTTAACCTGTCCCCACTGTGGATTTACTTTTAATGATATAACCCATACTGGTAAACTAGGCTGTGCGCAATGCTATCGCGAATTTGATGATTCACTGGAGCCTACCTTGCG
>DBRE01000066.1:4033-20543 GCA_002305535.1 Syntrophomonas sp. UBA1376 | reverse complement strand
GCTGCTGAACAATACGAACAAGCTGCCGAGATACGCGACTCTATCAAAGAACTGGAAAAGCAGTTGGATTAGAGGTGAATAATATGGGCAATGACCTACTTAATAGTACTTATGTTGGTTGGATGGAGCAGGGACCTGAATCAGATATAGTGATAAGCAGCCGAGTACGATTGGCTCGTAACCTGCAGACGGTTCCCTTTCCCCATCTGTTAGATGAAAACAGCGGTCAGGAATCCTGGCAACAGATAGTTGAGGCTTGGGAAAAGAGCCCTCTCAAAGGGGATATGCAGCTGATCAGATTCAGTGAACTTCCTGCCCTGGATCGTCAGATCTTAGTGGAAAAACACCTGATCAGCCCTGACCATGCTAAGTCGGATAAATTTTACCATGGCTTGCTGGTGGATGGTGATGGTTCACTTTCTATCATGATCAATGAGGAAGATCATCTGCGTATTCAAGGTCTCTTACCAGGATTGCAGATGGAGGAATGTTATCAAAAGGTTCAAGAAGTGGACGACGAACTGGAAAAAAACCTCAACTTCGCTTTTGATGAACACCGTGGCTACCTAACGGCTTGTCCCACTAATGTGGGTACAGGTATGCGAGCCTCTGTAATGCTTCATTTACCGGCTATAGTCATTACTGGACAACTCAATGCCCTCATCCACTATATTGGACAATTAGGTCTTACGGTGCGCGGCATTTATGGAGAAGGTAGTGAAGCCATGGGTAACTTCTTCCAGGTGTCCAATCAGATAACTCTGGGGCAAACCGAGGAAGACATCATTGGCAATCTAAGTGCGGTAGCCCGACAGATCATACAGCAAGAACAGATGCTACGGAAAAATCTGAAAACCTACATGGGTATCCGCTTGGAGGATAGAGTGTGCCGGGCTTTTGGTACATTGACCAATGCTCGGGTGATAGCATCAAGTGAAGCCCTGAGTCAGTTATCAGAAGTTCGGTTGGGAGTCAATATGGGTATCATAGAGGGGATTCGCCCTTACGCACTAAATGAATTAGTAGTAGCCATTAGTCCAGCTCATTTGCAAAAACGGGCTGGTAGGGAAATGGATCCAACTAGTCGTGATGTTCATAGAGCTGAAGTGATCAAAGAAAAGCTCACCGGGAATAAGGCCAGGCCAGATAGTTCACAGGCCACCGGTAATTAACTTATTAGAGTAAGGAGGAATCAATATGTTCAGACGTTTCACCCAGAGAGCTAGAAATGCGGTTATTTATGCCCAGGAAGAAGCTCGCCAGTTGAATCATCCTGCCATTGGCACAGAACACATTCTACTGGGTCTTTTGAAAGAAGGCGAAGGGGTAGGAGCCCGGGCTTTGCTCAATATGGGCATAGATTTGGATAGAGTGCGCAGTGAGGTAACCCGGGTCATAGGCCAGGGACATGGCGAAGCTGAACCAGCGGATGGTGATCTGCCCGTGACTCCGCGGGCAAAAAAGGTATTTAATCTGGCTTTTGATGAAGCCCGTCTGCAGGGAGTAAACTATGTGGGAACCGAACACCTCTTACTGGCTTTGCTGCGGGAAGAAGAAGGTGTGGCTGGTCAGGTGTTGACCGAGATGGGGGTAAAGCTGGATCATTTGCGTCAGCAGGTAATGACTCTTTTGGGCGGTGACGCCCAGAGTCCTCACACTGGCGTTTACCAGGATCCTTCTGTCAATTTTCCCCCTCCCCAGGGGAGCAGCAAACGCAAGCCCAAGAGTAAGACTCCGACTCTGGATTCCTTCAGTCGGGATCTGACTCAGGATGCTGCCGAAGGACGCCTCGACCCGGTTATCGGACGCAACAAGGAAATTGAAAGGGTTGTGCAGATCCTATCCAGGCGCACCAAGAACAATCCGGTATTGATCGGCGATCCTGGCGTAGGCAAAACAGCTATTGTTGAGGGTCTTGCCCAACGCATCGTCGAGAATCAGGTTCCCGAAATATTGGGTAACAAGCGCGTGGTGGCTCTGGATCTTTCTGCCATGGTGGCTGGAACTAAGTACCGGGGTGAATTTGAAGACCGCCTCACCAAGATTGTGGCTGAGATTAAGAATGCAGGTGATGTGGTAGTATTTATAGACGAAATGCATACGATTGTAGGGGCTGGTGCAGCTGAAGGAGCCATCGATGCTGCCAATATTCTGAAACCATCCCTGGCCCGGGGCGAAATCCAGTGTGTGGGAGCCACCACCCTGGATGAGTATCGTAAACACATTGAAAAGGATGCTGCTCTGGAACGGCGTTTTCAACCGATCATGGTCGATGAGCCGACTTTGGAGGAAAGTATAGAAATACTCAAAGGACTACGTGATCGCTATGAAGCACACCATGCTGTAAAAATAGGTGATGATGCCATAGAAGCAGCTGTACAGCTGTCGTTCCGTTACATCAGCGATCGCTATCTGCCTGACAAGGCCATCGATCTGATCGATGAAGCCTCTTCCCGAGTTCGTCTGGCCAATTATGTGGTTCCTGATGACATTAAGGAAGGGGAGAACCGGCTGCAAGAACTGATCAAAGAAAAGGAAGAAGCCATTAATGCCCAGGAATACGAAAAGGCAGCCCAGTTGCGTGATGAGGAGCAAAAGCTGAAGGAACAGATCGAAAGCGAACGCAAAGAGTGGGCCAACAAACGCAGTCTGGAGATGGGCACTGTAGGAGAAGAGGATATCGCTGCCATCGTTTCCAGTTGGACCGGAATTCCAGTGAGCAAACTGGCCGAGGAGGAAAGTGAACGGCTGGTACATCTGGAGGAGATCTTGCATCAAAGAGTTGTTGGTCAGGAGGAAGCGGTCAAAGCAGTAGCCCGTGCTGTCAGAAGAGCCCGGGCGGGTTTGAAAAACCCCCAACGGCCCATAGGCAGTTTTGTCTTCCTGGGCCCCACCGGCGTTGGTAAAACGGAGTTGGCCAGAGCGCTGGCCGAAGCCATGTTCGGCAGTGACGATGCGGTTATCCGTCTGGATATGTCAGAATACATGGAGAAGCATGCCGTAGCCAGAATGATAGGCTCGCCTCCTGGTTATGTAGGCTACGATGAGGGTGGTCAACTGACCGAGAAAATTCGTCGCAAGCCTTACTCGGTTATACTCTTGGACGAAATCGAAAAGGCTCACCCGGATGTTTTCAATATTCTACTGCAGGTATTAGAAGACGGACGGTTAACCGATGGACAGGGACGAACCGTGGATTTCCGCAATGCTGTAGTAATCATGACTTCCAATGTCGGAGCAGAATCAGTACGTAATGCCAAAGTAGTCGGCTTTACCAGTGCAGCAGATAGTGAGGCGGACTACGAAAAAATGAAAGAACGTATGCTCGAACAGATGAAGCATACTTTCCGCCCGGAATTCTTAAATCGTATTGATGAGACCATCGTTTTCCAAAGCCTGACCGAAAAAGAATTAACAGAAATTGTCGATTTGCTAATGGAGGAACTGAAAACCCGGGTCACAGAGAACGGTTACAGCCTGCAAGTGAGCGACAGTGCCAAAGAATTGATATTGAAAAAAGGCTATGATCCTGCCTTTGGTGCTCGTCCCCTAAAGCGCGCTATCCAAAGGTTGGTGGAGGACACAGTCTCCGAAGAGATACTGAAAAGAACCGTTACACCAGGAGACACCATCATGGTGGATGCCAGTGATGACGAGATCGTGATCAGGAAGACGGTGAATGCGTAAACCATATATTAGCAGGGAATTTTTAGGATTCCCTGCTTTTTTGTGGATAATTAGACAAGTAGCTGGATTTTTTAGACAGCTTTCCCCTTTAGTGCGATATAATATATTTTAGGTGATTTAATGAGTAAAATGATAAATCGCTTTGTCTGCAGCGAATGTGGGTATGAATCTTCCAAGTGGCTGGGCCGATGTCCCGGATGTTCTACCTGGAACAGTCTAATTGAGGAGACAGTAAACCAACCTAAAAACCACCCCTTGCAACCCATTACTCATCCCATACCTCTGCAGGAGATTACACAAGACGAATTACATCGTATGCCCACCGGTAACTCCGAATTAGATCGAGTGCTGGGCGGAGGAATCGTACCGGGTTCACTAATACTATTAGGTGGAGATCCTGGCATAGGCAAATCCACCCTGCTCTTGCAGGTAGCCAGTGACTTAGCTCGCTCTGGACAAAAGGTAGTTTACCTGTCTGGAGAAGAATCTATGAAACAGTTACGTTTGCGTTCTCTGCGTCTGGGCATTGAGGAAGATGGAGTATATCTGTTAAACGAGCAAAACATAGATCAACTGGAAGCCAGCCTGAAGGATTTGAAACCAGCTGTGGTCATCGTTGATTCTATTCAGACTGTATATACTCCCCGTATTAGTTCTATTCCCGGCAGTGTAGCCCAATTGCGTGAATGTACCGCCCATATATTGGAGTATGCTAAACGTACCGAAACCACCTTTTTTCTGGTAGGCCATGTAACCAAGGAAGGGGCTTTGGCCGGGCCTCGGGTTCTGGAACATATTGTGGACGTAGTTATCTACTTCGAAGGTGATAAGAATGTCTCCTTTCGCCTGCTGCGCGGTGTCAAGAACCGTTACGGCTCTACTGATGAGATCGGATTAATGGAAATGAGTGGACAGGGTCTGGTGGAAGTAAATGACCCTTCTTACGTTTTTCTTAGCCCTGGACAAAATGTCAGCAGTGGCACAGCTATATCTTCCAGCTTTGAGGGAAGCCGCCCCTTGTTGATCGAAGTGCAATCACTGGTAGCTAGTGCCGGGCCGGGCTATGCTCGCCGGATGGCATCAGGTATAGACCAAAACCGCTTGTCGTTGATAATAGCCATTTTGGAAAAGCGGCGCGGCTATCCGCTGGCAACTCATGATGTGTACTTGAAGGTGACCGGAGGACTTTTCTTAAAAGATCCCTCTGTCGATTTGGCTATTGCTGCTGCCATTGTATCCAGCTATCGCGAAAAACCTATTGCCGCTGATACAGTTTTTATAGGGGAATTAAGTCTATCGGGACAGATCCGGCCGGTGCCATTTTTAGAACAGCGCCTCAAGGAAATTGACAGAATGGGGTTTAGAAAGGTAATACTACCAGAAAGCTCTGTTAGGAGGGTTTATCCAGGTTCACGCTTGGAACTTATACAAGTGCGCACCATTGATGATTTGGTAGAACGTATGACGGAGGGGTGATGTGGTGGAAGACATTTATCAAGGCAATTTTCGCAACTATTTGCAGATGCTGGCACCCGGAACTCTATTTCGCTTAGGTATCGAAAATGTCCTGCAAGCTAATACCGGAGGACTGATCGTGGTAGGGGATTCTCCGGAGTTGATGAAGCTGGTGAGCGGGGGGTTTGAGATCAATTGCGAGTATTCTCCAGCCCGATTGTATGAATTAGCGAAAATGGATGGGGCCATTATTATGAGCAGTGATGCCTCCAAGATCTTAATCGCCAATGCTCAGTTGGATCCTGATGCCCAAATACCTTCAAATGAGACCGGTATTAGGCATCGTACTGCCCAGAGAGTGGCCCGCCAGGTAGGGGTATTGGTGGTGGCTATATCACAGCGCCGTCAAATGGTTACTTTATACCAAGGTAATACTACTTTTCGTCTGAGAGAACTGTCGACTATTCTGGTCAAGGCCAACCAGGCTTTGCAGACCCTGGAGAAGTATCGCAACGTTTTGATCCGGGAACTGCAGAGATTGGGCGGATTGGAATTCGAAGACATGGTCACTTTATCAGAAGTGTGTGGAGTACTGCGCCGCAGCATTAAAGTCTTGCATATTGCCCAGGAGATCGAAAATTATATTGCTGAGCTGGGAACTGAAGGGCGTTTGGTAAAAATGCAGTTGGATGAACTTGTAGCCAATGTGCATGATGAAGCCCTCTATATTATTCAGGATTACTCCAATATGACCGAACGTTCACCACAGGAAATAATGAACAACCTGCTACGGGGTTTTGAAGAGGATATCTCTGATTCAGTATTTATTGCCAAGATTTTGGCACTAGGCAGTACTACCAGTCACCTTGATCAGCAGGTATCACCCCGTGGTTATCGGATGCTGCAAAAACTTCCGCGCATACCCGTCCCAATCATTGATAACCTAGTAGATCGTTTTGGTCTGCTCAGTCATATTCTGCGGGCCACCATTGAAGAACTGGACGAAGTTGAAGGCATTGGTGAGGTGCGAGCTCGCTCTATCAAAAACGGGCTAAAACGTATGCAGGAGCAGTTGATCCTGGAATACGTGGTTTAGCCCGCCGTAGATCAGCTATTGATTTCAAAACCTTTAGGTCTCTGCCCGGAGAGCGTCCAAAGCACTGAGGTGCATAGCTCGCCGGGCCGGTAAATAACCGGCTATGAGGCCGATCATGGTCGAAAAAACCAGAGCGCTCACGGCCAGAACCGGAGTTATAATGGAGATTTGCCCGGGAGCACCTCCCATCATCCCGCCCATAAACCCTGCCGACAAACGGTTTAACAGCAGGGACACTAAGTAGCTGAAGGCAACTCCTAAGCCTCCTCCCGCCAGTCCAATCAAACCAGCCTCAAATAAAAACATGGTGCCGATATCCTTGAGGTCGGCTCCCAGAACTTTCATGACTCCGATCTCTTTGGTTCGCTCATAAATACTCATAACCATGGTATTGGTGATACCAATGGCTGCCACTAACAGACTCACTGCGCCTATGCCACCCAGAATAGCCTGCAGGGTGCGGGAGGTCTTTTTCATGGTGTTCAACATATCCAGTAAACTGTGGGATTGAAAGCCCATGTTCTTGATCTGTTCTTGAACTGCCTCAACTAATTCCAAGTCTTCCACCTTTACTTTGACCTGTTCATAACCATTTTGTTGGGAACCATTGCTGCGCAACAAGCGATCCGTGGATTGTGAACGCTGGAAGCGCTCATCCTCCTTTTGGATTTTTTCCAGGGCCTCCAAGCTCATGTAAGCCTGATAGTCCTTCTCATCGCCGCTTTCTTTGATTATGCCGACACCTTTGATTTCGTGGGGTTGAGGTGGCTTACTTTCCTGATTGCCCTCCGAAGATCGGCGGCGTTCGCCATAGCTAAAATCCGCAGTCATCAGCAGGTTATTGCTAATCAGTTCTACTTGCGGCTGGTCGGAAGGATTAGGCCTTCCATATTGATTGGGCAGACGGGGGTTATAGAAAAAGTCAGCCACATATTTACCGAAAATGATGGCCTCCTTATCGCCGGCATGTAGCAAGCGACCCTTTTCGGCTTCGAAATCGAAAGCCTCCAACAGCTCAGGTTTTATACCCACAATAGGCATGTCAGCCACCATCCGACCAGCGACTATTCGCATATAAACGTTCTTCAGGGGCATTACGGCATCAACCCCAGGGATAGCCGCAAATTGCTGTATAGTCTGATCATCCAAACGTACCTCATCACTACGGTAGGCCATGCTTCCTTCTATATAAGGGGCGAAAGGGTAGACCTCGATGATATTAAGACTGCCCATTTGCCCTAACTGATCCTGGAAGGTTTTGTCCATAGCCAATCCCAGTGACATCATTACCACAATAGAACTGGTACCGATGATCACTCCGATAACAGTCAGAAAGGTTCGGGTTTTGCGCCGTAGCATGTTGACCAGACTCATCTGCACAATATCGCGCTTATTCATCCAGTTCAACTTCTTTCATGCGGCGGTGATGACGGCGACGAATGAGTATTATAGTGATCACAGTGGCTAGTAACAACAAAATACCGCCAGCTATCATCCATTTTTTGAGAGGGCTCTGAGCCGTTTCTTCCAAAGGCATTTCCGGGCCGAACATGGGTGGGGGCGCAGCCGGCATTACTGTAAGAGTGAAAGCCTTTTCCAGCTGATAGGGCTGCCCCAATTCATCTTCATAGGAGATGATGACCTTGCCCGGTAGTTCGCCCTCCTGGGCGGGAACCAAGGTGGCATCATAATAGTCGTCGTGGCCTGCTTCAAGGTTGCCTATAAACAAGGTTCCGTTCTGAACCTCGAAGTCTCCTTCCGTAGTTATCATGAGGTTACGGACGGTACTGCGCCCGGTGTTATATAGATCCAAAGTGATACTGGTAGGACTGCCCATATACACTTCGGGAGAAATCTCCACATCTGAAGTCACCAGCTTGATTTCCTTGACGACCGGCAAGCTGATGGTTTCTTGATCTTTTAGCTGGTTGCCGTCTTCGTCCTGATAATCCAGTTGGGCTACCAGGGAATATACTTTGTGTTCGGCATTGGGCTGGGGATGGAGCCGGATAGTGTGCTCAACGGCCTCCCCGGGAGAGATTTCCGGGAAGTAAAAGGAACTGCTGCTGCCTACCGGGGCAAAGATATCTCCTTCTGATGAGAGGCTGACTTTAATATTGGCTACAGCAGTGTTTTTACTGGTATTTCTGAACAATAGAGTCAGTGGAAAGGTCTGGCCGGCTTGCACATAGTCGTCTCCCAGATAATAGTCCTCCAACAGGATCCGGGGGAGCAAATCATCTTGTTCACCTTTGCCGGCAACCGGCACATAGACTTTTTGCTCCTGAGTGTATTTGTGATGGTATTGATCCTGGAATTCGATAGCCAGATCCAGAGGGTAGGTTCCGCTTTCCATCTTGGAACCTGCCTGAAGTCTGAATTCCACGGGGTGTAGTTCGCCCGCTTCCATAGCTTTGACAAACTGGGTATCCGGCCAGTTATCCAGATTGATTCCCTCGGTGGAAAAGCCATTTAAGCGTAAGTTGATGGAATTGATAGGTATATCACTGTCATTTTTCAGGTTGAGTTTCACTACCTGAGTAGACCCTGCTTTTAACTTATCGCCTTCCATTTGTAAGCCCAGCAGTTTGAGCTGGGGTTGGCGCAGATCACTGGTTATTTTTATGTAGACGGTGGCGGAAGCACTACCACCACCACCAGAGGCACTTTGATAGTTGGCACTTATTTGTAGGGGATAAGTCCCGGGAGCAGTATTAGCCGGAATGGTAATAGGGATGCTATAGACAGTTTGACCAGTAAAGCTCGATATGTACCGGTTAAATGCCATTTTATCTGCTTCGAAAGGAAGACTCTTAGGATCACTCACGTTTAATGATATTACCGTATTGTAAGCCCTGCCTCCCACGTTTTTAATCGGTATGTTCAATTGGGCTTTGCTCCCAGCCTCAAACACCGGCATCCAACGGTCATCAGCGATAACTAAAATAGGATCCGGCTCCGTATATTCGGGAATATAAACGGTGATCGGCGGATCAGCGGGTGGCTCTACTGCCAACAGTGGAATCGGTAGCAAGCAGCAGAACAAAATGATTAATAGCAGTGCCCAGCGGGCATTATTCCCCATGACTTCAGCCCCTCTTTGTGTTATTTTCAATACTTTCGATACGACCGTCCAGGACATGGATGATTCGGTCGGCATAGGACGCCACCTCTTGATCATGGGTGACGATCAGTAAGGTTTGTTGGTGCTGATGGGCCAAATCAATAATAAGATCCATCACTTCCCGAGTGGTGGTAGAATCCAAATTACCAGTGGGTTCATCAGCCAATATCAGTGGGGGTCTGCCTACAAATGCCCGGGCAATTCCCACCCGTTGCTGTTGTCCTCCACTCATTTGGGTAGGACGGTGGCGCAAATGTTTGCTTAATCCTACCGCTGTCAGTATTTGCCGGGCCTGACGTTGGCGGGTGTGGCGGTCTATCCCTCGAAAAGTCAAAGGAAGGCTGACATTTTCCAAGGCTGTCAAAGCGGGCAGCAGATGATAGGACTGAAAAATGAACCCCAGATAGCGTTGACGGAAATGGGCTAACTGCCGTTCATCCATTTTATGGATGGATTTGCCCAGCAAGTAGATTTCTCCGCGGGTGGGTTTTTCCAGTCCTGCTAACATGTTAAGCAAAGTAGACTTGCCCGAACCGGAGGTTCCCAAAATGCAGCAGATCTCACCTGGCTCAATGGTCAATGACACATTATCCAAGGCTATCACCTTTTCTTCACCCACCCGATATACTTTGCGCAAATCGCTGATTTGAACAGCATGATCCATATCTCGCCACTTCCCCACATATTTAAACCAACCAAACCGGTAAGATCAAAGAAACGTACTTCTGCATTAATTACGTATCGACCGCTGAAATCCTTTCTAATATTTTCACCGGTTATGAAAAGAAAGCCAAATAAAAAACCCGACTGGTGATGACAGTCAGGTTTGTAACGCAGTTGATGGAAAATCTATCAGGTCATATTAAAGATGCCCAAGGTTGAGGCTTCTTTATACTCCTTAATAAAGACATCATACAAACTTATGTTGAGGGTATTGCATAGAGCGGCTGAATAAAACAACATTTTACCCAACTCACTGAACACAACTTCTTCGCAGTTAGGGCATATTTCTCCCCGTAAATGACTATCCAGAAACTGACGGAGTTCGTCAAAGGATTCAACATTTTCAGGAAACTGCACCTTCTGAGCCTGAATTGATAGGCATCCGCAGTCAGTAATAGACTTGACCACCGCTCTATTCACGCGGCTACTGGACTCAGCAAGTTTGGAGAGAATATCCAGAATACTGCTATGGCGTATTAACAGATCACCTACAACATTCTGAAATTCGTCACAAATCAAATCCTTCATGGTGAAGAATTGCCCCCCTCTTTTGGTGATCTAACTAATTATAGCCCTGCTCCAAGGGCACTGTCAATTAATGCCGGGTGACAGGTAGGGCTTAAGTCTAGTATTGCTAGAAAAATTTGCCTTGGTGAGTATAATTATACTTCCCGAATAGAAAAATAAAGGTGGAGGTGTATAAATTGCAGAACCACCTAAAACTGTCGAAAACAATTATTGGATTAGCTATTATTTGTGCCGCCTGGATAACTTATGTATCCCACCTGTTTTTTACCGCTCAAAAGCCGCAATTAGTAATGATCGCTCTGATATCCCTGGTAATATCCTATACCGCCATGGGATGGGTAAATAATTTATTCAAGCGAATCATAGCTGGATTTAATAGCTATCTGGACTCGGTCTCCATGGAAGTCATAGTTGGCAGTAGCACAGGTTTGATGTTCGGTATTCTTACTGGGGTGTTAGGGAGCTATCCCTTATCAATGCTTAAGGGAGTGGGGGTCTACTTGACTCTGTTGGTATTTGCCATCTGTGTTTTCCTGGGATGGAAAGTAGGCAGTCGACGTGGGGGAGAAATAGTACGTCTTATACCCGGTATGAGTAAACGTCTGGATGTTAGGTCGCCTATCAATCGTTTAGCCCCCAAAGTAGTTGATACCAGTGCTATTATCGATGGGCGCATTTACGATGTCTGTTTGAGTAATTTTTTGGAAGGTTGTTTGATCATACCTACCTTTGTGATCGAAGAACTGCAGCATATAGCTGACTCATCGGATAACATTCGTCGCAATAAAGGGCGGCGTGGCCTGGAACTGCTCTCCAAAATGCAAAAACATTCCCAGATAAAAATTGATATAATGGATGTGACAGATGCAGCCATCCTTGAAGAAAGGGAAGTGGATGCCAAATTAATTCGTCTCTGCAAGCAGTTGAAGGCCAGTATTATCACTAACGACTATAACTTGAATAAAGTTGCCGAGCTACAGGGAATAACCGTGCTCAACATCAATGAGCTGACCAATGCAGTAAAAATGATCGTCTATCCTGGTGAGAACATGCATGTCACGGTTATCAAAGAAGGCAAGGAAAATGGCCAGGGGGTTGGCTACCTGGAAGATGGGACCATGGTAGTAGTAGAAGATGCTCACCATCAGATAGGCAAGGATCTGGAAGTCATGGTCACCAGTGTATTCCAAACTGCCGCCGGCCGTATGATCTTTACTCGTAAAATCAAGGAAGACTCACAGTATAGCCATGAGCACAGCTTGCAGGGCGTGCCAGAGGTGAATATGTATGGATGACAACCTGCGGGTTGTTGTCGCGGCTGCTGGAACCGGCAGTCGCATGGGGAGCCGAATCAACAAGCAGTACCTGTTGCTGAACAATCGACCGGTCTTAGCCTATTCCCTGGATGTATTTGAGCAGTATGATCCCATAGACGAAGTAGTTATCGTAGCCAAATCTTCCGAAATCGGTTTCTGTGAACAGGAGATAGTAGGCAAATATAATTACCGCAAGGTGTCCCGGGTAGTAGCCGGCGGCTCGGAGCGACAGGATTCTGTCTGGGCGGGCTTAAACTACCTGGATGAGCATACCGCTTATGTGGCTGTGCATGATGGTGCGCGGCCGCTTTTGTCGCTGGAACTGCTGGACTCTTTGTTCCGGGAAGCCAGGCAATGGGGAGCCGCCATACCAGGAGTATTGGCCCGAGATACCTTAAAGATGATGGATCGAGACAGCTTTGTCAGGCATACCCTTGATCGCACCAGTGTTATTGCAGTTCAAACTCCTCAGATATTCCAATACACTGAACTGAAAAAGGCATATGAGGAAGCCTATCAGGATAATTTTCAGGCTACTGATGATGCCTCCTTGTTTGAGAGATATATAGGCCGAGTTAAAGTGGTAGCAGGCCAATACGATAATTTAAAAATCACCACACCTGAAGATACCATCATTGCCGAAGGACTTTTGCAAGCTCGGCGGCATAACAAAGGGGAATAAGGAGTATGCGCATCGGCATTGGTTATGATGTCCACCGGCTGCAAACCGGACGGCGACTGATTTTGGGCGGAGTGGATATACCTCATTCCCAGGGCTTGCTGGGCTATTCTGATGCTGACGTTCTAGCCCACGCTATTGGGGACGCTCTTTTAGGAGCTGCCGCTCTGGGCGATCTGGGACGTCATTTTCCTGATGATGACCAGCGTTTTAAGGATGCCAATAGCCTCGATTTATTAACTGCCATAGTTACTCTTCTGCAGGAATCTGGTTATCAGATCCTCAACGTAGACAGCACCATAGCTGCTCAAGCTCCTCGTTTAGCTCCCTACATTGGATCCATGTGTAGTAATATTGCCACCGCTTTGCATTTACAGGTAGGACAGGTAAGTGTAAAAGCCACCACCACAGAGCAGCTGGGATTTGAAGGTCGCCAGGAGGGGATCTCTGCCCAGGCAGTAGTATTGATAGAGAAAATTTCCGATTAACATTTCTTGTGTTATCCTATTTTAGATACTAACATCCGAGTTTTTGCAAACAGGAGGTTGACCATGCACAAAGTACGAGTTAGATTTGCCCCCAGTCCTACCGGGCCTCTGCATATCGGTGGGGCACGTTCGGCTTTATTCAATTATCTTTATGCAGTTCATCAGGGAGGTCAACTGGTGCTGCGCATTGAGGATACTGATCTAGAGCGATCCAAACGGGAATACGAAGAGGAGATCATGACTTCTTTGCACTGGTTAGGATTAAGCTGGGATGAGGGCGTTGATCGAGGTGGCCCCCATTCTCCTTATCGCCAGACCGAACGTTTATCAATATATCAGGATTATGTCCAGGAATTACTGGATAAGGATCTGGCTTATCCCTGCTTCTGTACGGAGGAAGAGCTGGAAGCAGAAAGAGAAGCTTTACTAGCCCAGGGAGAAATGCCGCGTTATTCAGGAAAGTGCCGTTCCCTCACCGAAGACGAGCGACAGGCTTACCAGGACAGTGGCCATATCCCAGCCATTCGTTTCAAAGTGCCGGAAAATCAGGTGTATGTAGTGCATGACCTGGTACGCGGACAAGTAACCTTCGAAAGTGAAAATGAAGGCGACTTTATAATAATGAAGTCTGACGGTATCCCTACCTACAACTTTGCGGTAGTAATAGATGATGCTCTCATGGAAATAACTCATGTGGTGAGAGCGGAGGAGCATCTGGCCAATACACCCCGTCAGCTTATGATCTATGAAGCTCTGCGCTTCAAACGTCCCGAATTTGCTCACATATCCCTCATCCTGGGAGAGGATCGGCAAAAAATGAGCAAACGCCATGGGGCTACCTCATTGATTCAATACCGGGAGATGGGCTATCTGCCCGAAGCACTGTTCAACTTCTTGGCTCTGTTGGGCTGGTCTCCGGAAGGTGAGGAGGAGATCTTGGATCACAAGCAGATAGCGGACAGTTTTACTTTAGAAAGGGTTTCCCGCAGTCCGGCTGTGTTTGATTTGGATAAACTCAATTGGATGAATCAGCAGTATGTAAAAAGGCTGGACACCCAGGAATTAAATAATAGATTGCAGCCCTTTATTGCGGCAACCGCTTATGCCCAGCAGGTGGAGGAGCTGTCTTCCGAGCAGTTACAATGGTTGATGCAAGCGGTTCGGGAGCGCCTAGTGTGCCTGAAAGATATTGAACAGTTATTACCGATCTTCTTTGATGAGCCTAAAGTTGAGGCAGAAGCCGGTGAGGTGTTAAGTCAGCCCGGAGTAAAACAGGTATTGCAGACCCTTTCTACTCACTTGCCGTCTACGGAAGATCCTGATGAATACCGGCAGTGTATCAAGGCCGTAGTCAAGGAATTGAAACTGAAAGCCAAAGACGTTTTTATGCCGGTGCGCTGTGCCCTGACCGGGCAGGTGCATGGCCCTGACCTGCACTTGATCATGGCGGTCTGGGGCCTAGAGGAAACCTCCCGCCGTCTGCAAAAGGCGTTGGAGAGGCTGGAGGACTAACCGGTACCTCCAGTCTATCTGGGTAAACTAGGTGGGTAAACTGGTAGGGGTCGACGACTCTGTCGCCCCGCGGGAAACGGGCAAACAGGGTCGTTTGCCCCTGCAATACATGAGATATTCCACCTTACCTGTCTGGTCTGGTTGACATCTATGGGTGGGGCGCATATAATGCAACTAATCAAATAAGTAATGCTGTGAGCGGGAGAAGTAAGCGTCCATCGCTGCCAGAGAGGAGAGGGTCACCGGCTGTAAGCCCTTTCTCAGAAAGAAGTCGCTGAAATGCACCCGGGAGCAGATATGCCGAACATTATAGTAGGCATATCCGGTGAGAAGCCGTTATCATTTACGAGTGGAGCTTGATCTGTCGATCAGCTCAACTAGAGTGGAACCACGGAAGTTTAAGCCTTTCGTCTCTTGTGCAGACGAAAGGTTTTTTATTTTATGGGAGGGTGTCCGAGAGAATCTGAGGAGGTTGATCCCATGTTTAAGACCCTAAAAGAAGAGATCCAGGTTGTATTTGAAAGAGATCCAGCCGCGCGCAGCGTATGGGAGATTATATTCTGCTACCCAGGTTTTCATGCGGTTGTTAATCATCGCATCGCACACTGGTTCTATAGACATCGCATGTTCCTTGTAGCTCGGCTGATTTCTCATTTAAGTCGATTCTTTACCGGGATAGAAATTCATCCGGGAGCTAAAATTGGCAGGAATTTTTTCATTGATCACGGAATGGGTGTAGTGATTGGAGAAACGGCAGAGGTTGGCGATAATGTAACTATCTACCAGGGAGTCACCTTGGGCGGTACCGGCAAGGAAAAAGGCAAGCGCCATCCAACTATCGGCAACAATGTAGTCATCAGTGCCGGAGCTAAAGTACTAGGTTCTTTCAGTGTTGGCGATAATGTAAAAATAGGTGGAGGATCGGTTGTGCTCAAAAGCGTCCCGGAAGGCTGCACAGTAGTCGGTGTTCCAGGCAGGATAGTGATTCGCGATGGAGCCAAAGTCACCGATGGTAAAATGGAAGTAGATCTGGAACATCATCTGTTGCCTGATCCTATCGCTGATACCCTGATGGCTATGCAGAGCCGGATAGATCAATTAGAACGTAGGCTGGAGGAGTATATTAGAGAGGAGAATGAGGATGCGCCTTTACAATACGGTCAGCGGGCAAAAAGAAGAACTGGTGCCGTCGAAACCGCCTGAGATCAGTATGTATGTCTGTGGGCCCACCACTTATAATCTGATTCATCTGGGCAATGCCCGTCCCTTAGTGGTGTTTGACACGGTACGTCGTTATTTGGAGTATCGCGGTTACGATGTGAAATACATTCAGAACTTTACAGATGTAGACGACAAAATAATCAAACGCGCCCAGGAAGAAGGAGAAGATCCCCTTCATCTAGCCCAGCGCTTTATAGATGAATACTATCGAGATGCTGAGGCTCTAGGGATAATACCAGCCCAAAACCATCCTCGAGTCAGTGAGCATATTCCTGAGATAGTGGAGGCCATAGCCGGATTGATCCAAAAAGGATTTGCTTATGAATCTCAGGGTGACGTTTTCTACCGGGTGCGGGCCTTCCCCGACTATGGAAAACTGTCGGGAAGATCCCTGGATGATATGCGGGCTGGTGCTCGGGTGGACGTAAATGAACAAAAAGAGGATCCGGCTGATTTTGCCCTGTGGAAAGCTGCCAAACCTGGGGAACCATCCTGGGACAGCCCCTGGGGAAAAGGCCGGCCTGGCTGGCACATTGAATGTTCGGTCATGTCTACCCATTATCTAGGGGAGACTATTGATATCCATGGCGGGGGCAGTGACCTGGTTTTTCCGCATCATGAAAATGAAATCGCTCAGGCGGAAGCTTTAACCGGTAAACCCTTTGTTAAGTATTGGATGCA
>DBRE01000066.1:251-4002 GCA_002305535.1 Syntrophomonas sp. UBA1376 | reverse complement strand
GTGGTGCGCTTTTATTTGATAGCGACCCACTATCGCAGTCCCCTCGATTTTGATGACGGCAAACTGGAAGAAGCCCGTAAAGCCTTGTATCGCCTCAAGACCACTCGCCATCTGTTAGAAGAATTCATCGGCAAGACGACGCCGGGTAGCCAGGTTCTGCCAGAAAAAGGTGCCCAGTTTTGGGATAACCTCAGCCAGATACGGGATAGTTTTCTGGCTGCCATGGATGATGATTTTAATACGGCTCAAGCTATCGGACACCTGTTTGAAATGGCCCATGAGATCAATGCCTATCTAGCCCAGGCTGAACCCAGTGATCCCGCCGATCAGAGTGTGCTGCAACAGGCTCAAGAGCTATTTTTACAATTAGGAGATCTATTGGGCATCTTCATGGATAAGCCTAGCCTTGATCAGGAAGAAATACTGGTGGATCGGGTTCTGGGAGTGGTAGCCCAACTGCGTCAGACAGCCCGCCATCAGAAACAATATGAACTAGCCGATACCTTGCGAGAGTTTCTTCGTGAATTAGGAGTTGCTGTGGAAGATCTGGAAGGCGGCAGTCGCTTCCGTTACGATAGCCCTCCAGAATTAAGCTATCTGGTTGATTATTTATTATCAATACGTTCTTCATTAAAAGCCGATCGTAATTATGAGTTAGCCGATCAGATCCGTGATCAGCTGACAGAAGCGGGAATCCTGATTGAAGATACCCGGGAAGGAGTTCGCTGGAAATTTGCTGAATAATGAACACTTAGATGAGAATGCCCTGAAAGAGTACTCGGCGGTAGTTCTGGCCTATATTGGTGATGCTGTTTTCGAACTGCTGGTTCGGACTCATGTGGTGGCGACCGGTAATCGGAGGGTCAAGGACATCCACCATGACACAGTAGAATTGGTTCGAGCCGAGAGCCAGGCCAGAGTCATCAGACTTCTCTATGATCAGCTCAGTGAACAGGAACAGGATATTGTCCGGCGGGGACGCAATGCCAAAAGTATAGCTCCCCGGCATGCCGACCCAGCTGACTATCAGATGAGCACTGGCCTTGAGGCTCTGCTGGGCTATTTATACTTAAAAGGTGATTACCAGCGGCTGTTGGACCTGGTGAACCGGTCGCTGGGATTTAGTAATAATGAAGACTCCGGTTCCATCAATCAGGCAAGGGAGGACAAGGCATGATAATAATAAAACCGCAGGTTTTGGTGCCCCGGGAGGAATTGGATGAGAACAAATTGATCCGTCTAGAACGATGTGCCCGTATTTGCTACAAATCAGAAGACCGCATGGGAGACACTTTTAACCCTCGTTTCTTGCAATCGATCCTATCCCGCGGCCATGAATCAGTTATAGAGCACGAAAAAGTCACCGTGCTGTTTGTTGTTGATCGGGGGATTTCTCATGAAATCGTACGCCACCGTATTGGCTCCTACAGTCAGGAATCCACTCGCTATTGCAACTATAGTCAGGACAAATTCGGACGGGAAATAACTCTCATTGAGCCATTTTTTCTTCAAGACCAGGAAAGGTATGCCTTATGGCAGCAAGCCTGCCAAGCGGCTGAAGACTGCTACATAAAAATGCTTGATAAAGGTTGCTCTCCCCAGGAAGCTCGTTCGGTGCTTCCTAACAGCTTAAAAACTGAATTGGCGGTGACTTTCAATATGAGAGAGTGGCGCCATTTCTTCCAGTTACGCTGTGCTGTTCCAGCCCACCCCCAGATGCGTCAGGTAGCGATACCGTTGCTACTCCTGTTTCAGGAAAAATTCCCGGTACTATTTAACGATATCCCCTTTGATGACAGTTTTCCCGAGGAACACTACGCTCAGATCATTATCAGTGACGATCAGTTTCGCCCCGAGCAATGATAACATCCTCTTGGATGTGGTTGTGTAGGGGGCGATGCCCACATCGCCCCGCGCTTCGGTTGTAGGGGGCGACGACTCTGTTGCCCCGTTAATAATCAGGTGAGAGCATTTTCACGCCGCAACGATCAACAGATGGCGGTAAGTTTGTTAGCCCTAACGGGCAGAATATGACAAATAAAGTTTAGGCAGGTATGGGCAGTGAGAGAGATATTAGGCGGTATTAATAGTGTGACCGAAGCCTTACGCGGCCAAAGAAAGTTCCATAAACTACATGTGGAACAAGAAAGGCATAATCCTCGTATTGAAGAGATATTGAAGCTTGCTTATAAAAAATCGGTTTCTATTCAGGCTAGCAGCCGCAAAGATCTTGAGCGTTTATTTCCCCAAGCTCCCCATCAGGGAGTAGTAGCTGAAGTGGAACCCTATGTATATGCTGAACTTGATGATATTATCGTCAAGGCTTCCCCTAAAGAAAGCTCTATACTGCTGGTTCTGGATGGGATCGAAGATCCGCAGAATTTAGGTTCGATAATCCGCACAGCTGAATGTGCTGGAGTAAGTGGAATCATACTCCCTCGCCATAATTCCGTTGCCATAACTCCCACCGTAGTCAGAGCATCCGCCGGAGCTACTGAACATATAGCCGTGGCTCAGGAGACCAACCTGGTAAACACCTTGAAAGGACTTAAAAAGGCCGGTTTTTGGGTGATCGGAGCTGATATGACCGGCCCCCAAGAGTATTTCCGTACAGCGATACCTTTCCCAGCCGTTTTGGTGATAGGAGGAGAAGGGCGGGGAATAAGACGCCTGGTGAGGGAAAATTGCGATTTACTGGTGCGTATCCCCATGTTTGGACAGGTGAATTCCCTCAATGCCTCGGTTTCCGCTGCTTTGCTTATCTACGAATTAATGCGCCAGAGAGACAATTAGCGGTAATTTATGGGGAAAAAGTCCGATCTCGTCAAGCCTTGCCTTGACGAGATACCCGCCAGTGGCTATAATTTATTTAAATGCCTACAGCACGCTGCACAGTTAGCGTTTTCTCCAGGTAAAAACATCAATGGAGGCGACGGAATGTATAGTTCTATCGCTGCAAAGATTTACATTACATATGCTGAGATGACCGATGAAGAAATTGTAGCATTGGCTCAGCAAGGCGAGCAGTCTGCAGTAGAATATTTGGTTGATAAATATAGAAACTTTGTACGGGCCAAAGCAAGGTCTTATTTTCTAATTGGCGCGGACAAGGAGGATATCATACAGGAAGGGATGATAGGCCTTTTTAAGGCTATTCGTGATTACAAGGTAGACAAGCTCACTTCCTTTAGGGCCTTTGCCGAATTGTGTATAACCCGCCAGATAATCACTGCTATCAAGACGGCTACTCGCCAGAAGCACATCCCTCTCAATTCGTATGTTTCTCTGAATAAACCCATTTATGATGAGGAATCTGACCGAACCTTAATGGATATAATATCCACCAACAAAATCACCAATCCCGAAGATATCATCATCAGTCGCGAAGAGTTTATCTTTATTGAGAGAAAGATGGGAGAGATCCTTAGTTCTCTGGAGTGGAAAGTGCTCATGGCTTACCTGGAGGGGAAGTCCTACCAGGAGATAGCAGTAGAATTGAAGCGCCATGTTAAGTCGATTGACAATGCTCTGCAGAGAGTGAAACGCAAGCTGGAAAAGTATTTGGAAGATCGCAATGAACTGTAAATGTTATACATAAAGACAGTAAAGAAGCGTCTTTCCTAACCGGAAGGCGCACTTTTTATGGCATCGGAATCCAGTTTATATTCTATTGACTTTGAATATGCCAGCAGTTAAAATAGAATTTGCTTGAGCCGAGCTAGCTCAATGGCAGAGCAGCTGATTTGTAATC
>DBRE01000066.1:0-225 GCA_002305535.1 Syntrophomonas sp. UBA1376 | reverse complement strand
GGGCAGACTGTAAATCTGTTGGCAACGCCTTCGAAGGTTCGAATCCTTCTCCCTCCACCATATCGCGGGATGGAGCAGTTGGTAGCTCGTCGGGCTCATAACCCGAAGGTTGCAGGTTCAAGTCCTGCTCCCGCAACCAATGATTTGAAGCATCCCCCGAAGGGGGATTAAAATAAGGAGTGCCTGAGGGTCTGAGATACAAAATAATCCCGCAGGGATTATTTC
>DBRE01000076.1:18496-19117 GCA_002305535.1 Syntrophomonas sp. UBA1376 | reverse complement strand
TTAGGATAAGTGACTTTCACTTCTTTGAGTCCACTATCCCACTCAACCTGGCAGCCCAGGTTTTCACTGATGAAACGCAGGGGTAGCATGGTGCGGCCCGGGGGGATAATGAGAGGAGCGATACTGGAATTGCCCGGATCGATCTTTTTTTCTACCCCGTTGACTAGGGCAGTGTTTTGACTAATCCACATTTCAATAGTAGTAGCGTCGTGGCTTATGGTAACCTTACTGGTGGCTGCATCCCAGCCTACCTCGGCGCCTAGGGGAGTTGCCACAAAACGGATAGGCAACAAGGTACGGCTTTCTTTTATAACGGGCGCGGCATCCATGGGGGCTGGCGTATCATTTATATAATACTGAGGGTTATTGATATAGAAGCGCAGTACTATGGCAGCGTCATTTTCAACCGGCGGCTGTATTACCTGATCCTCTTGGGTAGCGGCCTGGGCCGGGGAAGAATAAGCGGAGTCTCCTGCACTGTTGGTGGCCTTGATCCGGTAAAAATAGGTGGTGGCAGCGGTGAGACCGGTGTCTCCAAATCCATTCTATCCACCCGAACCAGTATCATCCACCATGGTAAAGCTGGTTTCCCCGTCCTTTTTAATACCGAAGCAGCAGAGC
>DBRE01000076.1:18299-18478 GCA_002305535.1 Syntrophomonas sp. UBA1376 | reverse complement strand
GCTTGCAGAACCTTTTTGTCGGCTTTACCGACGGTGGTCCTGGGCAGGGCATCCATAAACTCTACGTGGGAGGGCACTTTATAAGGGGCCAGGCTTTCCCGGCAGTAGGCGATGGCTTCCTCGGCAGTCATAGTCTCGCCTTCTTTTAGGGATATAAAGGCCTTAACAGCTTCACCACG
>DBRE01000076.1:12150-18143 GCA_002305535.1 Syntrophomonas sp. UBA1376 | reverse complement strand
GTGTCCACGTCGACAATGACTAAATCGGTATCAGGCCATACCAGTCCACAGCTGCCATATTTGCGAGTGTTAAAGGCATTGGCGGTAATAATGTTCAAGGTTTCTGACAAACCGTATCCTTCAATGATATGGCCGCCGGTGAGGCGCTCGAATTCCTTCAAGGTTTCTACTGCTAGGGGAGCCGAACCACAGAACATACCTTTCAACGAACTGATATCAGCATTAGCTATATCGGGGTGGTTTATCAGACCTATGATCATGGCCGGAACCGCAGCAAAGATGGTGGGTTTGTTCTTTTGTATCGCCTCCAGCAGATTGTCAGCATTGGGAACCGCCACCAGCACCATATTGCCGCCGGTATAAAGGTTTACACTGACAATGAAGTTAAAGCCATAGACATGGTTTAAGGGAATGGCGCCCAGAGTCCGATAGTCTTCCTTGGATACTGCCGTAAAACCTCTAGCACTGATGGTAGAAGTGCGAATAGCCTGGGACATGATCATAGCATGAGTTAGTACACACCCTTTGGGTACACCAGTAGTACCGCCGGTATACTGCAACCTGGCTATATCATCTCCGGTAACTTCTATGTCCGGTTCAGCATTGCTGGCATTAGCCAGGAGTTCGTTTAGATCATATATACCTTCACCAGATTCTACTTCTACCGGGCCGCTAGGAACCTGGAAGTAGATGACTCTTTTGACGGGGGACTTAGGGTCTTTCAGCAGTTCGATGGCCTTGGAAGCAAACATAGCCATAACGATAACGGTTTCGGTGCCGCTATCAGCAAACTGATGTGCCAGTTCTGGTATGGTATAGAGCGGGTTGGTAGGAACTTCGATCATTCCGGTCTTAAATAGAGCCTGCAGCGCCAAAACGTATTGAGGTACGTTGGGGGCCATAATAGCTACCCGGTCACCTTTTTTCACACCCAGATCCAGCAGGGCGTTGGCGATACGCCGACTCATGTCATTGCAGACTCCATAGGGCAAAACGATGTCGCCCATCAAAATATAGGGTTTGTCAGGAGTTTCCTCGGCCCACTTATTGAACCACCATTTGGGCGGATAGGGTGGGTACTCATAGTGGATGGGTCCCTCAGGATCCAAACGAGATTCCCAAGTATGGCGCCATTTTTCTACATCTGCTTCAAATTCTTTCAGATAACTATTATCCATATTATTTAGCCTCCTCTTACTAAATGATCCTCAGCTATTTACTAAATCTGGCCAGGTTTTTGGCTAAGATTTCTTGAGCTTCGTTTACCATCCGATCCAATAGTTCCTGACAGGTCACGACATCCTTGATCATGCCGATGGATTGTCCCACCATAAAAGCAGCGTGATTCACATCTCCGGTCTTATAGGCTTCTTTCATCCTCTGCCCCGAAATCAGCGGGGCTAATTCGCTTAATCCACCTCCGTTCTTTTCGACCTCAAGAATTTCAGCTACAATATCATTCTTCAGGGCGCGTCCCTGTAGATTGATGCTTTTGTTGATCAGGGTAGTCTCCTGTTCCTGCCGGTTGATCAGCTCCTGATGGAAACTCTCATGAATTTCACATTCCTTGGTAGCTATGAAACGAGTAGCCATCAACACTCCTTCGGCTCCCAGGGTCAATGCGGCGGCTAGTCCGCGGCCATCAGCGATACCACCTGTGGTAATGACTGGAATAGACACCGTCTCGGCTATCCGGGGGGTAAGCACCATAGTGGTCACATCGTCGCTTAAAGGATGTCCGCCTTCTTCGATACCAGCGGCGATCACTGCGTCATAGCCGAATTTCTCAATATTGCGGGCGTGTCTAACTGCCCCGACCTTGTGCATGATTTTAACTCCGGCGGCATGAACCATATCCATGTATTTGGTGGCAGGTTTGCCGGAGACTTCGATAGCAGTAACTTTTTCCTCGCAGCAGACCCGGAAATAATCGTCATAAGTCTCCTCGGTGATTCTGAAAGAGGGCAGCAGGGTGATATTGACCCCGATGGGTTTATCCGTTAGTTTTCTAGCCTCCTGGATAGCCGCCCGCAACTCTTCACCGCTATCGTAATTGGCTGCAGTTATATTGCCTAGACCACCGGCATTGGATATGGCGGCGCATAGGGCAGGTGAAGAAAGCCACAGCATGCCGCCGCAGATGATGGGGTATTTTATTCCAAATAATTCTGTGATCCTTGTTTTCATGTAACTCCTCCTTCAATTGCTAGGTTGTTGCTAACGATTTTTGTAAACGGGTGGCCGTTTTTCGATAAAGGCTTGCATGGCTTCCTTTTGGTCTTCTGTTCCGCAGCAGTAGGTAGCCTGAGCTTGCTCGAAGTACAGTCCGGCTGCCACACTGCTTTCATTGGCCAGGTTGATGCCCTTTTTGGCAAAAAACAGACCGGCGGGCGGAAAAGTACACATATTTTTGGCCATCTTAAAGGCATAATCATGTACCTCTTCTGGTTTGACAACCACTTCCACCAGTCCGATGCGCAGAGCCTCATCAGCCTTGATTTGCTCGCAGTTCATAATCATTCGTTTGGCCTGGCCAATTCCTACCAGTTGAGTCAAGCGGGTAGTGCCGCCATGATCCGGGGATAGGCCAAAGCGTACCTCTTGAATGGCGAACTCACTGTCTTCGGCAGCGATGCGGATATCGCAGGCTAAGATCAATTCTGTGGCGATGCCGAAACATAGACCATTCACTGCGGCTATCACTGGGATCCCTAGATCCTGCCAGAATGAGTAAATGCGCTGGTTATGGGTAAGTTTTTCCATTACCAGCTGGGAATTCAGGATCCCCAAACTGGAAAAATGGATGCCCGCGGAAAAATGCTTGCCGGTAGTTCGAATGATCACGGCTCTAAGGGACTTGTCCTCCGCGATTTTCTCTTGAATACGCCCGATATCGTCGATGAGATCCCAGGTGAAAAAGTTGTAGCCTTTGGGATCGGTCAGGCTGATAATAGCAATGTTATCAACCACTTCATACGCGACATTCGATGTGAACTCCATACTAGTCTCCCCTTTCTGATCCTTAAATCATTAAAGTTAAATCCGATAACGGATAAGCCCGGCAGGAATGAATATAACCCAGGGCTCGATCGGAGTGGCGCACCAGGGCACCGCTGGGTTGGAAAACCTGCCCGGCAGTCATCTTTATTCGGCAGAGGCTACACTCGCCGGTGCGACAGCCATTGGGAACTGCTAGTCCTGCACGTTCCAGTGCCGTCAGCACAGGTTCGCCTACTCGGGTTTTGATGGTCATTGCCGCTCCGCTAGGACGCTGTACGGTGAGAGTGACCGATTGATCAGCAGATATATTCTTAGGCCAGCCAGGATCGGCTAAAACATCTTCCGGGGCTATAAAAGCTTCGCTGCGGATGGCCCGGCGTTTGATCCCCATTGATTCCAATTGGCTGGTGCAGAAGTTCTGCATAGCGGATGGCCCGCACAGATAGAAAGTCGTGGCACCAATATCAGCAACCAAATCCTTGATAAGCTGGGCATCCAGTAACCCTTGGCGCCCCTGATCTTCGGGGTCGGGCTCAGAGAGAACCAATTCGAACTTAAAATTCGGATGCAGCTCAGCCCGGCGCTTTAGTTCCGGTAGGAAAAGTGCATCTTTGACACTTCGGCAGCCATAGAGTAACAGAATATCCAGATCAAGGTTTTGATCGGTAAAGGTACGGATCATACTCATAAAAGGAGTGATTCCCGTGCCGCCGGCTAAAAACACCAGCTTCTTACCATGAAACAGAGGATTGTGATAGAAATTTCCTAATGGCCCGCTGGTGATGAGGGTGTCGCCCACCTTCACCTCATCTAAAAGGTAGTTGGAAACAAAACCATCCTTCACCCGTCCTATGGTCAGATCATAATAGGCGGTTTGCGTAGGTGAAGAGGAAATACTGTAGGGACGACTGGTGCGAACGCCATCGATCTGTACGGTCACGTTCAAATACTGACCGGGAAGGAACGGGGGCAGGAAACTTCCATTGGCCGCTAAGCGCAAAGTCTTGGTATGGGCATTTTCAACAATTATTTCCGAAACGGTCAGTTCCAACTGCCGAGGGTGGAGCCGGTTGATTATCGCCGTTTTCAGACCTCGTTCATTCCGATAATCCTGGCCATACTTCTGGCAGATCTCTATTTCCTTTTTAATTTCCTGGTAGCCTTCTAATTGGGATTTTATATCTTTACGTGCACTCATTATTTTCCCTCCCCTAGCTGCTGTAAATATCGTTTGACTGCTCTTGCTGCAGAACCGCCGGACATCAAGGAAGGCTGAAAGCCGCCCGGGCCTGACCAGGCCCCAGCCAGTGCCAGGCCTTGGATCGGTGCGGTGGGAGAGACAAAGAAGTTGGAGTTCTTAGCGTACTGATCGAAGCCATATATAGCTCCTCCGGGAGTATTCAGATAGCGCATATGGGTTAGGGGAGTAGCTACTTCTAGCTCTTCGATATGACCCCGGAAGCCGGGAAATACTTGTTCAACACGGTTCAAAACTCCATCGGCAGCCTTGAACTTGGCCTGGTGATATTCCGAAGGGGGCAAAGTGAGCCAGGGCTGGGCATATTTTAAGTTGACAATAGAAACCTGGGACGTACCCGGTGGTGATGCCTGGGGATCATCCAGGTTGTAGCAGGACAAGAGCAGGTAATCATCACTGGTATCCAGCCGGCTCATGGAGGCGAACTGCTTGTCCGTATCGGGATCGCTGACAATAAAATTAGTGGTATCGGTTATACCTACCTCATGAGGTTCGCAGTCCAGCCCCACATATAAGGTCAGAGAGGAAGGCCCTACTGTTTGGCCACCTAAGACCTGGAACTGTTCTTCGGGAACATGTTCTTCACCTAACAATTCCACATAGGTATCAATGCTGGATGCATTGGAGACCACTGCTTTGGTAGGGATCACATCACCATGTTCGGTTTCGACTCCGACCACCCGACCATCTTCAATCAGAATTCTTTTGGCTCCACAGTTGAATCGAGCCTGACCGCCATTAGCCAGAATATAATCCAAGAGCGCACTTGACATGGCCTGAGACCCATGGCGGACATATCCTGGTTTCCACTGTAGGTAGGCAAAATACAAAGTGGCGTAATCTATGAAGGGCAGTTTGGATAATGGTACTCCTGAATAGCCCCAATAAATTCCCAGAGCCGCTTTGATAAGTGGATTATGCAAATATTCATCCATGACCTGGGCGGTGGGCTGCAGTGAATATTGGGCCATCAACGGGTATTTCTCGGCACTGGCTTCAGGATCACGCTGGTAAAATACCGCCGCATATTCTAAAAAGGTACGATATACCAGATCAACAAAACCTTCGATGCCTTCTTTTTCAGCGGGGAATTGCTCTACTAAAGCTTGGATAGTACCCTCACGGTCAGCGGGGAGAGTTATATCCAGTTTTCCGGGCAAAACCAGACGGTATAAATTCTTCATATCCAGGAATTCACAATGATCTGGTATCCCGAATTGGCTAAGGAAGCTGCGCAAGGGCCCCGGGTTGTCGGCCTGGCCGTAACCGCTTAATTGATGCAGGGCCACCTCGAATTCGAAGCGTCCCCGGCAGAAGGAGGAGGCACAGCCTCCTGGAACGTTATGGCGTTCTAGCAGCAGGGTTTTGATCCCGGCTTTGGCCAGGCTGGCAGCAGCCGTTAGACCGCCATTACCCGCCCCGATGACCACCACATCAAAATTGGTCATGCAAATCACTCCTGTCAGTTTAGTTGACTTTGTTAGTGTGGTTAATTGACTTATATATTATGAAAAGCAAGTTTTGTGCCAACAGATGATATGTTAAGAAAAACATTATAAGTGCCGATATTCCGCAGGCAGAATATTTTTAGCGACACCAAGACGTGGACAGTTCTGTCTCGAAAAGCGCAATTTTGGCTCAATAATGGGCAGATTTGTCCATTGTGTGTTTGCGTTTTATAGTCGCAAATGATAAGTTAAAAGCAGTCAAATCCTCATTAAAGCTGGGAGTGAAA
>DBRE01000076.1:0-12035 GCA_002305535.1 Syntrophomonas sp. UBA1376 | reverse complement strand
CAGCGGGGAGAAAAAGTACCCAACAGCTATGAACTGAAAATCGTAGCCAAAGACGGTACAGAGAAATGGGTGGATGTATTCCTGTTTGAAGAATGGATGGGGGATCAGCCCTATGTTATGCTGGGCGCTTATGGTATTACCGAGCGGGTACATGCTCAAACCCAGCTGCAAAAAGCTAATAATCACCTGGATCAATTGGTACAGGAACGCACCAAAGAATTGACCACTTCCAATCAGGCTTTAATGCTGCAAGAAAGACTGCTCATGGATATTATCAGCAACATGTCCGACGGTGTGATTATTATCTCCCGCCAGGGAGAGATAGAATTTATAAATCAGACTCTTAAAGTTATGCTCGGAAAAACCCGGGCCGACATAAAGGAGCAGTTGAGCTTCGAAATGCTGGTGGCTGACAATAAAAACCTGGAAAGGATGTTAACCAAAAAGCAAGCTTTTCGGGATGAAGAGGTTAGCCTAGCTATGGAAGGCAGAGATATGCAGTTTCTAGCCACCGGAACTCCCATAGAGGGTCCGGATGGGAGGGTCAACAAGATAATTTTAGTGCTAAAACCTTTGGCGGAAGTGCATCGACTGGTGAATAGGTACAGCAGTTTCCAGGCTCGTTTCCATTTTGATGATATACTGACTTGCAGCGAAATAATGGAGGATACCATAGAACTGGCCAAAGCCGCCAGTCGAAATAAGAGTACCATTCTGATTCAGGGAGAAAGTGGCACTGGCAAAGAAATGTTTGCCCAATCTATACACAATCAAAGCAAATTCGCGGATGGTCCATTTATAGCGGTAAACTGCGGGGCCATACCCCGCGAACTGGTTGGCAGTGAACTATTTGGCTATGTGGAGGGTGCTTTTACCGGTGCCCGCAAAGGGGGCAGCCCGGGAAAATTCGAACTGGCCCAGGGCGGAACCTTGTTTCTCGATGAGATCGGGGACATGCCTTTGGAGCAGCAGGCCGCCCTTTTAAGGGTCTTGCAGGAAAAACAGGTATCCCGGCTGGGCAGTTCTAAAGCGATTCCTGTCAATGTCAGAGTTATCTGTGCTACCAACCGGGATCTATATAATGAAGTGCAAAAAGGGACTATCCGCAAAGATCTGTATTTTCGGCTCAATGTCATCAGCTTGCGCATACCTCCGCTGCGAGAGCGGCCTGAAGACATTGATCTATTGTTAAAGCATTTCTTGATCCAGGGTGACCCCGAGTGGTTGGAGCATACCCCGACTATTGATCCGGCGGTTTGGAAGCTACTAAAAAATTACCCCTGGCCAGGTAATGTACGGGAACTGCAGAATTTCGCGGAGAGAATTCAGTTTGCAGTCAAAGACTATTCCATTAAACTAGAAGACTTACCCTATGAGATCCAGACCTTACATGAAAAAGAGACTGTCCGACCAATAATGTCCATGCCTGCTAACCTGAACATAAAGCAACAGCTGGCTGAAGTAGAAGCCCAGCAGATCAAGGCACTCTTACTACAGTTTAATGGCAATGTTAGCCGGGTTGCAGAGGCATTGGGGGTATCGCGCCGTACTGTCGATCGCCGCATCAAAAAGTATGGATTGAGATAGACCGAGCTAAAAATATATCTATGGAGTCTCCTTGGCCGGGGAGGAAATATTCTCCAGCATACCGGACATGATCCCAGCCGCCTTCTTGAAGTCAAAACTCTGATTATCAAGGAGATACTGGATGGTAAGACCGTCGATAATGGCTAGGATCACTGCACCTAGACCAGCCAAATCCTCAGGATCGTTAATGGCAAACAGGCAAGAAACCTGACGGGCGATCATTTCCCGCCAAGTCTGGTATTTCACCATAAAGCGATCCTTGATTTCACTATTCCCCGCCATAGCTTCCTGCAAAAGATACATATTCATACGGCTGGTATCCTGATCTTTTATCAGCTTTTCCAGAGTCCCCCGCAAAAGCGTGACCTTACCGCTGCTGCTGCGGCGCGGTATGCTGGCGATGATCGAATCAGTGAGCTGGGAAAAATGCTGTTCCACTATATCATAGATAAGATCGTCTTTGCTTTTGTAGTAATAGAATAGGGTGCCCTGGCTTATACCTGCCGCCTGAGAAATATCGGCCAAGGTAGTTGCTTGGACGCCCTTTTCGCTCATTAGGTGGCGGGTCGCCGCTAGTATTTTTTCGCGAGTAGAGGTTTTCTTGGCATAACTATCTAGCAATGATGAACTTCCTTCCTTTCATATTTCCAGAATCAGTATACTACAAGCCGGCGTTACCTGGCATGAAGCCCTGGTAGGCCCAGCTGCTATTAGCCCCTTTGCCTATCTCAATCGGGTACATAACCGAGCATAATAATTATACTGGATAGCGCGCTAATAGCCAAACAAATTACACTTGCTGAATTTTCAAAAACCTTCTATCATATAAATAAATCGGGCGACTGACCGACGAATTTTGTGCGGAAGCTAAATAGGAAAGGAAGGGATCGGTGTGGAAACATACAGCTTCGATAAGTCTTATGAGATGTTTGAACAGGCCAAGAAGTATGTTCCTAATGGTATCTATGGCCCCAGAAGTCCGCTGGGATTGACCTTTGGTTCTTATCCCTGTTTTTTGGTCAAGGGAAAAGGCAGTCATATCTGGGATGTAGACGGGAATGAATATATTGATTATATGTGTTCATTCGGTACTAATGTGATTGGACTCTGTAATGAAGAAGTAGATGCAGCGGCGCGGGATCAGATGGAAAGAGGAGACGCTTTTACTCTGCCCAGCAACCGCTGGAATGAAATGGCGGAATATCTGGTCAATCTTATCCATGGCCAGGATTGGACGGCATTCGCCAAAAATGGTTCGGATGTGACCACCTATGCCACCACAGTAGCACGAGGTTATACAGGGAAAAACAAGGTCATTGTGGCCAACGGAGGCTATCATGGAGCTCATTTCTGGTGTTCCCATGCAACATATGGTATCCCCGTGGAGTATAAAGCCCATATCTTGCGTTTCGATTTTACTGATCTGGAGCAACTCAGAGCCCTGGTAGCAGAGAACAAAGGCGATGTAGCCGCTCTTATGCTTACTCCTCATCACCATCCGGCCGGAAGTGATCAGTGGTTGCCTGATGCCAGCTACTATGCAGAGATCAAAAAGATTTGCCAGGCAGAAAAGATGTTGCTGATACTCGATGATATCCGCTGCGGGTTTCGGCTGGATATTCATGGCTCCCATGTATATTATGGAGCTGATCCGGATATGGTCTGTTTCGGTAAAGCTATGGCCAACGGATATCCTCTGGCAGCCATCACCGGCAAAGAATACTTAAAGGAAGCCGCCGCAGCCACCTTTTTTACCGGCACCCATTTCTTTAGTGCGGTACCTATGGCAGCTTCACTGGCCTGTATGAAAATAATCGAAAGAGACGGAATCATACCCAAGATATTTGCTCTGGGAACCAAGTTGCAACAGGGCATGGAAGAACAAGCCCGTAGCATGGGCTTGGAAATCAGTTATACTGGTCATCCGGCTATGCCTTTTATGAGGTTCATCGGTGATGATGACTTTTCTCGCAACCGCTTCTTCTGCGGGGAAGCAGCCAAACGCGGCGTTTTCCTCCATCCCCATCATAATTGGTTTGTGTCCGGAGCCCACACTGAAGCTGATATAGACCGAACCCTGCAGGTAACCGAAGAATGCTTCCGCCTCACCAAAGAACAGTTTTATAAGTAAATGGCAGGGTGGACAAGAGAGTTTCAAAATATTGCTATAACTAGATTGCCACGCCTACGGCTCGCAATTGTCACTTATGGTGCAGGCTACGATGAATGAAACACCTACAGGGGGCGATGCCACATCGCCCCTAATAATCTGCTTTGCCTCCTTGCGCGCTCATATGTTTAGATTATGATAGAGATACTGGGATAAAAGGGAAGATAGAATTTCGTTATAACAGGAGGCAATGATATTGAGCCAGATCAGAATCATTGAGGTCAAAGAGAACATACTCGCCAACAATGACCAGCAGGCCCAAAAGTTGCGCGAGAGTTTGCGCCAGCAGCACACCTTTTTATTGAATCTCATGTCTTCACCGGGATCAGGTAAAACCACTTTGATTTTGAAAACTATCGAACTGCTGCGGGATAAGCTGCGCATCGGAGTAATGGAGGCGGATATAGATTCGGCAGTGGATGCGGAGAAGATCGCTGCAGTGGGCATACCGGCGATACAGCTTAGAACGGGAGGACTGTGTCACCTGGATTGTGCTATGACTTCCCAGGGATTGGCGGAGCTTGGGCCAGAGATATTTGACCTCATAATTATTGAAAATGTGGGCAACCTGGTGTGCCCGGCGGAATTTGATACGGGAGCAGTAAAAAACGCTATGATCCTGAGTGTTCCGGAAGGGGACGACAAACCTCTTAAGTATCCGCTGATGTTTTCCACCTGTGATGCCCTCTTGATCAACAAAATAGATTACTTGACCATAGCCGATTTTGATATAGAAGCCGTCAAAAAGCGGGTATATGCATTAAATTCGAAGATCAAGATTTTTGAAGTATCAGCTAAAACCGGCCAGGGCATGGAAGCCTGGTGTGACTGGCTCTATCAGGAAGTGCTGGCCTGGTCTGAAGCTTGAGAAATAGCGTGATGATCTGAATCCGCAAAGCCCGGCTACACGCGCTGAGGACGCGGCTATACTGCATAGATCATAAAAAATGTGATTTTGTTGATAAAAATTTATAGTGCCATCTTTTCCCTTGTTAGAAATCCTGAAACCGGAAAAAACTAATTCAGACAAGGGAAAAGGAGGTGAACACATTTGCGGAAAAATCTGGTGTTATTGATCTGTTTCACATTAATTCTAGGCAGTCTGGCAGTAGGCTGTAATAATGCCGCCCAGAGGCCGGATTTACCCCAGCAACAGCAGAATCAGAACATGGACAGAACCGATGAACAGATGACGGACAGTGAAAGAAGAGCATTAGCCAGTCGTTTATCCGACCTAGCCGAGCAGGTTGACGGAGTAAAGGATGCCACCGTGGTAGTCTCCAGTATTGGGATGACTGACAGCAGCCCGGATACAGGCACCAATGCAGGCAGGGACACACAGCGGAATCTGAATGTTAATGACCCCACTTCCCCATTGAACAATAATCAGGGAATGGCAACTAACCGTACTACTACCAATAATCAGGCCACTAACAACACTAATATGAATAATATGCAAAATCGAACCGACGGGAATAGTGTCAGTGGCTTAATGGTAATGGTGGGACTGACTCTCGATAATAAGGTAAACGGGGCCGATGAGACTAACCAAATCAAACGGAGTGTTATGAACAAGCTTAAAGCCAGCGACAAGAGGATATCTCAGGTGCTGGTAACCACTGACCCAGGCCTGGTGCAGAGGCTGACAGATGTAGCGGCCGGCATCATTCAAGGCCGACCAATTCAGGGATTTGAGAATGATATCAATGATTTGACCCGGAATATGCGCCAACAAAACCCTGCCTTCTAGCACACCCGACCCGGGGAAACCAGCGGGCTCCCCGGGTTAATTTATTATAAAGTTATATAAAATTATTATAGGTAAAGCCACGATTCTATGGTTAGGGTAGTATCATAGTATATAATAAACATAAAATCGAATGATTGAAGGAACCTTAGATGCAAACATCTTCCCCTTCAGTATTGCGCAGCTTAATGCAACAATACGAAATCTACCCGAAAAAACGCTGGGGACAAAATTTCCTCATCGATGGTAACATTCTGGAAAACATCGCTTTATCAAGTGGTGCCAATCCCGATTTATACACCGTGGAAATTGGGCCAGGTCTGGGGGCTTTGACCCAGCTACTAGCTAAAAAGAGCCGGGGAGTCCTGGCCATTGATATTGATAAGAGCCTGGAAAGGCCTCTTCAGCAAGTGTTAGCACCATACCATAATGTGCAGCTTCATTTTGCGGATATTTTGGATGTTGATTTGGAAGCGGAACTGGTGCAGCGTTTCGATTTGGCCCAGGTGCCAGAGTATGTGGTGTGTGCCAATATTCCTTATAATATAACCAGTCCCATAATATTTCAGCTCTTGGAGAACTGTCCTCATATGCAAAAAGCTACTTTGATGATGCAAAAGGAAGTAGCTGAGCGCATTATTGCGCAGCCCGGCAGTAAGGATTATGGCTTGTTGACTTTGATGACCCATTATTATGCTGATACCCGGTGGCTGATGAAGGTGTCACGCAACTGCTTTTATCCACGCCCCGAGGTAGATTCGGCGGTAATACAGTTTACCCCTCTGCCACAACCCCGCCTGCAGGTACAAAATGAGGAGGTCTTCAAAGCCTTTCTGAGGTCAGCTTTTCAAATGAGAAGGAAAACTATATTAAATAGCAGCAGCCTATTCTTTCAAGTCAACAAAACTCAAGCCCAGCAACAGTTGGAGACGATAGGTATCAAACCAAATCAAAGGCCGGAAGAACTGAGTCTGGAACAGTTGGCCGGCTTAGTGAACCAGTTTTTAGGAGGTCGATCCAATGCAGTTTACTAGTCCCAGTAAAGGAAGCATGACCCTGGAACAAGTAGTAACAGACATTTTGGCTTATGTGGGTGAAGACCCGGATCGTCCTTATAAACTACTGGTGGGGACTGATTCTAAGCCCTTTCCTGAAGGAACTTGTTTTGTGAGAGCTATCATTATCCACCGTTTGGGCAAAGGGGCGCGCTACTATTACAACAAAGTCTTTGAGGCCAGGATGTACAGTCTGCGGCAGCGCATTTTTTATGAAGCATCCCTGAGTCTGGAGCTCAGCGATCAGTTGTATAAATGTTTGAAAGAACAGGGGCACGAGGAATTGACGGTGGAAATCCACCTGGATGTGGGCACTCATGGAGAAACCAAGGAATTGGTCAGGGAGGTAACCGGCATGATCGTAGGTAGTGGTTTTGGCGCCCGTATCAAGCCGGATGCTTGTGCAGCCAGCACAGTGGCAGACAGATATACCAAATAACACCTTTCTTTCGTATCATTCGTACAGCTTCCGCAGTGATTGGCATATGTTGACGAGATTTTTTCGCCCACTGACCGTTGACAACTGNNGATTAATGAATAAAAGAGGGTGTGTTCTTGTGAGTTCTCCCAGGCTAATTGCAGACATCAAGAAAGACCTGGAATCCTTCGTAGGAAGCAGGATCAGATTGAAGGCCAACCGGGGCAGGAATCGCATAATTGAGAAAGAAGGGATCCTCGAATCCATTTATCCAAATATATTCGTTGTCAAACTCAACGAACGCAAAGTGGTACGCAGGGTTTCCTATACTTATGCGGATGTACTTACCGAAACAGTAGAGCTGTTTATTTGTGATACTCCCGAAGCGGAAATAAGAATAGCCGCTGCTAATCAGTAAGCGTTGTAACTGTCAAACTGCATGAAGCCATGCAGTTTTTCTTTTTTCTGGCCCGTTTACATACTTGACCCGTCCGAATAATATACATGGATACAAAGGTGTAATAGGGAGGTAATGGCATGGGTCAGGCACTTTCTATCTGGTCGCCGGTAGTTATAAGCAAACTGGATCAACCCTATCATCTGCAAGCTCACTATGATTGCGCTCTGGATCAACTCTTTCGCTCTATCGAAGATCTGAAAATAAAGGTCAAAACCGCCGTGGTGAGAGCCCAGGGATTGGCGGTGGAAGCCTTATTGCGCCTGGATATTCTCTGTGTGGTAGAAGACGTAAAAGGGCAACTTCATTTGATCAGCCGGGAAGAGACCATTCGCGATCGCATTCCTTTTGGGAAATTTGAGCCGGAGATCGAACGGGAAAGTGACTTGAAATACGTTTTCGAAATTCATGACATTGATTGCCAGGGGGAACTCCGCAATAAAGAATTACACCTGGATTATTTCATCGATTTCATGATTATTGCTACCAGGGAGCAGTTGGTGCAGTTATCGGCCGACGAAAATGAGGAGACACAACATTCACTGAGTCAGGCTTTGCTGCAACTGCAGAATCAAATTGGCCGAGTAGAGCAGGAGAACCTACAGCTGCGGCGCCGCATCTATTTTTACGAACGGGATGTCAGCAGTCTGAAAAAGGGCATCCGCAAAGCGGAAGCTCGTAACAGCCGCCTGCAAATGGAAATCAATCATTATCAGGAGACAATGGAGCAGATGCAGACCCTCCTACGTGCCAAGGAACGCCGCCTGCAAAACTTGGAAAACCCCTATTATTCAACTGCCCAGACCAGTCCGATCCTGGAGTTAGTCACCCAGGAAGAAATGCCTTTGGGGGCGCGCATAAAAAGACTGTTCGTAAACAGTAGTGCCCAGTAATAGACTGAACTTAACCTACTTAACCTGCATAGTATGAGCTATACAGCAAAAAAGTAGGTGAAAGTCTTGTGAGGATTCTGTTTGCCAATACGGCTCCTATTGTAAAGTATGGTATTGGACCAGCTTTGGCGGAATTGGGACATGAGGTTAGCTATATTTTTCTGGATCAGGAGCCTTCCTTAGAGCCTTTTATCAATGAATTTCGTCCTGATCTGGTATTCAATGATGGGGGAGGCGGGCGTATGCCCAAGCTTTTCCCACTCCTGGAACAGCGCGGCATACCTCATGTCTATTGGGCTATAGAAGACCCAGTCTCTTTTGAGTATCTTTCCCTGCCCTTTGCCCAAAAGTCAGCCCTGGTGTTTACTCCCTGTTGGGAAAGCTTGGCTGATTATAACCGGCATGGCATATCGGCTCATCTCTTGATGTTTGCCTGCAACCCCAATTATCACCGGCCCGGTGCCCCCGATCCACGTTTCCAGCATGAAATCATTTTTACCGGCAACAATTATTCCTACCACCCGGCTCGTCAACATGGCGTGGCTACCGTCCTGCAGCCTTTGATCGAGCAAGGCTATGATGTACAGGTATATGGCAATGAATGGTGGTTAGACCCCAATCAAGCCTATACTATTCCCGCCTCTCACTATGGCGGCTATATGGCCAATGAGGACTTGCCAGCCGCCTGTGCTTCAGCAAGTATAATATTGGGACTACATTCAGTAGACACCTCCCGTACCATGATGAGTATGCGCACTTTTGAAATTCTGGGCTGTGGAGGGTTTTATTTGACCCAGTGGACACCAGCGGTGGAGGAAATGTTCATTAACCATCACCATCTGGTCTGGAGTAAAAGCCGTGAAGAAACTCTAGATCTGGTCAAGTATTATCTGCAGCATCCTGAATTGCGGCAGCGCATTGCCCTGCAGGGACAGTCTGAGGTTTATCAGAAGCATTCTTATCAGCAGCGTGTTCGTGAAATAATACCCTTTCTGCAGCAACTGGCGCCCCAGGTTTATATCCAGCCTCAGATACAGGTAACTCCACCGGCACCAGTGGTGGCCGCGCCGGCGCAGCCCGTGATAGTAGTTCAGCCGCCACCGGTTCGGTCAGCACCAGCACCATCACCATCTTTTCGCTTCAGACCTGCCCCGGTGTATAATCCAACCACAACCATCTCAATGCCCTCGCCCAAGCGAGGCACGGTACGCTATGGTAGAAAACCGGTTCGCATCAAACTATTTAGCGGTAGCACCAAATTTACTCGCTTTTCATAGGATAAATATGAATACTGAGTAGTGACAGAAAAGAGGGTGAGGAGGATAAACGCCAACAGAGCAACTCCTTCTTACAGACAGGAGAATGTGCTGGTTCACAGCCGTACCCAGCGCTATCAGGCTATTCCCCTGCCTGCCGAGGAGGAGAACATCTTTAACATCAGCACGGCTAAAAAGAGCCGAGTTGTGCCCCAAAGTGTTTGCTCATCGTGCGGCGCTCGGGTGGCTAAGCAGCAGGCCCAAGGGTGTCCATCCTGTGGAGCGGAGCTATGCTCCATTTGTTACCAGCATATTCAAGAGCAATTCGAAACGGATCGGGAAGATGACGAGTAGAATACCAAACAGGGTGAGTCATGGCCTCTAAACCTGACTCACCTTTTCTCTGGTAAGATTATTACCAATATTTTTCTTCATTTGAGAACTGTGGCAGATCACCCCTTGTATGGACACGGCATACGATAATAAAGCAGTTACAAAATACCATAATGGTTAAGGGGGATCTTCATGTCGAGTATCAGTGCCATTCTCTACCCACCTACCCTGGACTTCAATTACCTGGTGC
Source organism: Syntrophomonas sp. UBA1376 (assembly GCA_002305535.1). Classification (GTDB taxonomy): domain Bacteria; phylum Bacillota; class Syntrophomonadia; order Syntrophomonadales; family Syntrophomonadaceae; genus DTU018. The sequence continues at coordinate 1,869 of DBRE01000076.1, read as the reverse complement.
AAAGACCCCAGCAGTTGATGAAGGGTTTCGCCCAACGAGGTATCCCGGTATTCTACCTGAACCGACCCGGACCCTATCAAGAGCAACCCACCGGCGTTTCTGAGCCTTATCCTAATTTTTATCTTTTCAATCAGGTGGATCCGGCCCTCCAGCAAAAAGGCATTCGTCCGGTAGTCTATTACAGTGCTTGCGCCCAGGTCAATGCCGTGCACCAGTACAATCCCAGTCTGGTTGTTTTTGATAGTGTTGATGAACCCAGCGATGAATTTGAGGCCTGGCGCCCCTTCTATTTTCAGGCGGTGGGCAGTGCCGACGTAGTCATCGCTACCTCGGAAAAGCTGTATTCCATGGCTCTAGGGATCAATCCCAACACCTATCTGGTTCCCAACGGCTGTGAATTTGATTACTTTTTCCAAGCTAGCAACGGAGCTTTCCCAATTCCGGCTGACATTGCCGATATTCCCAAGCCGATCATCGGTTATACGGGAGTGATCGCCAGCTGGCTCGATCTGGAGCTCATCGACCGACTGGCCCAGGAGTTTTCAGACTGCAGCATTGTCATGGTGGGGCCCCTTTACAATATATCTGATGTACCCCGTCGGCCCAATATCCACTACCTGGGATTCAAACCCTACGAGCAGTTAGCCGCCTACGAGCAGGCCTTTGATGTTGGCATTGTGCCTTTCAAACTCAGCAGCATGGTGGAATCAGTTAACCCCATCAAAATGTGGGAGTATATGGCCGCCGGGCTCCCCATCGTTACTACGAATATACCGGAGGCTGCCAAATATCCGGAGGCCATAATGTGTTCACAGGATGAAGCCGCCTTCTTAGCTAATGTGCGCCGGGCCCTTTATGAAGACACCCCCGAACGGCGAGCAACGCGCCTGGCTGTGGCCCGAGAGAATTCCTGGCTGATCAGAGCTCAGCAGATAATAGAGATAATCGAAAGCCACCTGGCTAAACGGGGGGCTCCGGCCCAAGCCCCGCCATTGCCTCCCATAGACACAATTCCTTTGCGACCGGCTGTGCTTGAATTGGAAGCCACGGCCATTGATTTCCGCGAACCTACCTTTACCAGAAGAGCCCCCGGCAAGGCCGTGGTTCAGCCGAAAGCTGACATAACTGTCAGTGGCTCTCGGGTGATTTCCATCAGTCAGTTGACTCCTACCCGGCGTTTGAGTGTTGGTCGGGGTATAGCTTTTCGTTTTATTACCGGGTCAGCTGCCCCCATATATGCTCGTTTTGAAAGTGCTCTTATTTCCCGAGGTTCCATGCATACCCGAGTCAGAGCCAGTCGACGCTGTTTCCGCTTAAAGACCTATCGCTGTATCAGAGCAGGAGGATAAGATGTGCAGGGTGATGATTGGCTGCCCCGTTCGTAACCGAGCTTGGATACTGCCCCATTATCTCCAACATTTGATCGCATTGGCCTATCCACCGGAGCAGATGGAATACTGCTTTGTCATCAATGACTGCACCGATGAAACCGAAGTTATCTTACAGGAATTCGCCCACCGGTTTCCGGTTCGACTGCTGTACGATAACAGCAGTCGACCGGGCGGGTGGCACCGAGGCGTTTACCAGTTTTCCCGCTTAGCTGAACTGCGCAACCGTCTTCTGGAAGAATTCCTCCATTCTAACTGTACCTATCTGTTTTCAGTTGACAGCGATATCATGGTGCCCCCTGCTACGCTGCAGCAGTTGATGCAGGCGGACAAAGATATCGTATCAGCTTTGGTCTGCAACGGAAAAGAGATTGGCGATGACCAGTTCTACAACGTATTCAAGCAGGTGGGTGAACGGCTTATCCCTATCCGAGACTTCCCTCGTCATGGGGTTTTCCCCGTCGATTGCACCGGGGCAGCC
>DBRE01000011.1:4013-25846 GCA_002305535.1 Syntrophomonas sp. UBA1376 | reverse complement strand
AAAAAGGGAGCTACAACTGTTTCCATTGTAGCTCCAATAAATTAATGATTCAGAAGGTCGCTGGTTGGTTGATTATGATTGTTAAGCCAATACCTTTTTGTCTTTTAAGTTGGCTATTTCTCGGGAAGAATAACCGATCTCCTGCAGAAGAGCATCAGTGTGTTCCCCTATTTCGGGAAAAACCGGCTCAATAACAGCTGGCGTGTGAGACAATTTGACAGCGCTGCCCGTCAGCATCATGTCCTTGCCGCTCCCCTGAACATTTTCCATCTTTATGATCATCTCCCGGTTCTTTACCTGGGGATGCTGTGTCATTTCTTGCAGATTCAGTACCGGAGTAAAACAGATGTCATCTTCAGCAAAGAAATCCACCCATTCCTGACGAGTTTTCCCCGCCATGATAGCTCGAATGTCAGTGAGTATCTCCGCCTGACGGCCACTGTCCCACTGATAAAGTATATACTCTGGCCTACCAATCCGTTCACAGAATCTCCGCCAAAATTTAGCTTCTACTGCTCCCAGACTGACATAGTTTTTATCGGCGGTAGCATAGATCTGGTAACAAGCATAACCACCGGTAAGTATTTCCCTATTACATGCCGGCAGCCTTTCCAGACCTGACCACTCTGCCAGACTGTAGGCCAGGAGACTTATAGCCCCATCCAGCATAGCTATATCACAATACTGTCCCCGGCCAATTTTTCCTCGTGCCAATAGGGCCAAGAGGATAGCGATGACCGCTGATAGGGATCCGCCTGCCAGATCCGCTATCTGCACTCCAGACATACCCGGCTGGTCTCTAGTCCCGGTTAGACTTGTAATACCTGCCAAACTCAAATAATTTAGATCGTGTCCAGCAGCTTTTTTAAGAGGCCCGCTGTGCCCATAGCCGCTTATCGAGCTGTATATTATCTGCGGATTTACTCGGGAAATGACTTCATAACCCAGCCCCAATCTATCCATAACCCCAGGTCTGAACTGTTCTACTATTACATCGGCATTCCGCGCCAGACTTATGAATATTTCTTTCCCCACTTCTGTTTTGAGATTGACGGCCAAACTCTTTTTACCACGGTTGACCGCATAAAACAGTGCACTCTTGTCACCTATAGCCGGGTAAACCTGGCGGCCCCATTCACCGCTCAGTTCCTCTATCTTGATCACCTCAGCACCGAAATCGGCCAGAAGTTGAGTGCAAAACGGTCCGGGCAAATACATGGACAAATCTAATATCCTTATTCCTTCCAAGGGCAGGGACATAATGATTCCCCCTTTGCTTTAAGAGTGATCATATTTGATCATCGAAACTAAAAACGGGGCGAGCCGAAGCACCGGCAGAATAAACATCTCCCGGATATACCCGGCTGCCCATTTTTACCCGGCGGCCGATAATATCAAAAGTTATTTTATCGGTTTCCATGTCGATCAGGTTGCCCATAATCCAAGGGCCTTCATCCAACTGTACTATCACAATGGTATAGGGTAGCTCATTTTCGCGTCCCTGAGGAGCGCCAAAACTAGTAGTATAAGTTACGATAGATCCTTTGCCGCTCAATTCAGTGACTTCCAGGTCTAATCCAGTGCACTCCTGACAGCTCATTTTGGGCGGACAGGTAATAGCTCCGCAGGAGTTGCATCTCAAACCCAGCAGCCTGGATTTGCGTAAAGCCCGGTTATATTCCTTAAATGGAAGCTTGTAATCCATATGGCATCCTCCTTCCTATCTCTGCACTACCAAGTGACAAAGACATCCGTCCCCGCCCAGAGTGTCCACTAATCCGGTGCGAGCTCCTTCCACCTGCAATCCTAGATCCACCATCTCATTGCGAAGCTGTTTGCAAATATGATAAAGCTGGGAAACTCCCGTAGCTCCGATAGGATGCCCTTTTGATTTAAGACCTCCGGAAATGTTGATGGGTATTTTGCCGTCAACTTTGGTCTCGCCTTTCAGCCAAGCTTCTCCAGCGGTACCGAACTCGAAAAACCCCAGACTTTCAGAGGCTATTAACGAAGCAATACTGAAGCAGTCGTGCAGTTCGCATACATCTACATCCTGAGGTCCGATGCCAGCCATTTTGTAAGCCTTTTCCACGGATAATTCCCGGGCGCGCAAGCGCGGTAAATAACGATACTGTGAGCTCAACTGACCAGAGGTGGCTAAACCAACACCGGTAATCCAGCAGGGTTTACTATAGATCTTCTTGGCCACTTCTTCTGAAGCTAAAACTACCGCTGCTGCACCATCAGTAAAAGGACAGCAGTCGTGCAGCTGGATAGGCGTAGATACCATAAAACTGTTTAGTACATCCTCGGCGGTGATTTCAAACCGAAGCTGAGCTAAGGGGTTTTTATTGCCGTAAAAATGAGATTGGACTGATACGGCCGCCATCTGCTCCTTTAATTTGGGTAAAGGAATATTGTAGTGACTAGCATATAGATGGGCTAATAGTGCAAAGGCAGCTGGGAAGGTATAACCGGAAGGGTATTCATAGCGAGAATCACCAGCCATGGAAAAACAGCGGGTAGCCAAAGGTGTTCCTAAGGCAGTGGCTTTCTCTACCCCAGCCACCAGAACAACATCATAATGACCGGCAGCTACGTGCATAAAGGCTTCCCGAACAGCAATGGTGCCTGAAGCACAGGCTCCTTCATAGCGCAAGGCTGGGATATTCAAGCACCCCATATCATTAACGGCAAACTGCTGTATGGTGGCCTGACCTTCAGCAATAGTTCCCAAACAATTACCGATAAAAGCTGCTTCAATATCTTTAGCAATTAAATTAGAGCTCGTAATGGCATCCAAAGCTACCTCAGACATGAGTTCCACCTGAGTCCTGGGTGAATTAAAGCAGAATTGACTGTGTCCCATGCCTAATACTGCTACTTTTCTCATTATCCATATCCCCCTTTCCTAATACGGGCTCACTTAACGTCCAGCCCGACGTCTAATTAAGTCCCATACCACGATTGACTTCTGAAATACCTGCAAATATGGTCTGCACCAGGGTCTCGACAATCAATCGCGATATTTTATATCCTGAGTAGTAGTCATAACCGTAAGAATACAGCCCAAGTTCTTGCAAAACAGTTCGTGTTCGGATGAAACGGCAAAATACGCTCCATCTTCCCCCTCCCCTCCTTAACTATCTGTGGCGCGAATTAATTTAACTTCTTAACCAAACACCAAAAATGCTGGCACTTTCTTCGCTTGCCCTTTATAACGCAAACATTGTGCCAGCCTTGAAAAAACGTGGAAAACCCGGAGATCGGGGGATAACCATCATAGGGTTTGGGGATAAAAATGGCAAATATGCAAAAATGACTCTGCCGGTCAACTTAGACAGAGCTGAGCAGATAATGAAAACACCTGATAATGGGCTATCTCAAAAATGGGAATTAGTTGTTGCAGAGTAGCTAACAGCAGAAGAAAGATGATCCTAGGGGAGTCATTCTGCTAAGTCTATCGGTAATTCCGTTCTCAGATTCGGCACACGCTCCCGCAAATAATAACCCTATGTTATCTAATCATAGGCAACACTAAACCCCCGTTAAAACCATGTTTTAACGGGGGTCATGATAATCTGTGACCCGCATCCAATTGCGGACGGGTTGCCAATATTTTTTCTAGTACAAAAGTCTAGAGCGCAAGGATCCTACTGACCAAAGTAAAAGGCCGATTTATTTGCAGAGCATCAGCCTTTATTTATTAGACTTCCATTATTATTGGCAGTATCATGGGCCTTCTTCCAGTCTTCTCATAAAGATGTTTGCCCAGACGGTCACGAACCTGAGCCTTTATAACAGCCCACTCAGTGATCCCATGCTGTCTACAGTTATCCAGGGCTTCTTTGACACGTTCCCGAGCGTCCTCTATCAGTTGTTCAGACTCACGAACATACACGAAACCACGGGTTACTATGTCTGGGCCTGCCAGCACTTCGCCGGTCTCTTTTTGAATGGTAACCACCACTATCATGATCCCATCCTGGGAAAGTTGCTTGCGATCTCGCAGAACGATATTCCCGACATCCCCTACTCCCAATCCGTCTACCAACACCTTGCCAGCTGTAACTTTGCCCGCGATGCTGGCTTTTTTGCGACTTACCTCAATGACTTGTCCATTCTCAGCTACAAATATTCTAGAACGAGGTATACCCAGACTCTCAGCTATGCGGGCATGTTTCATAAGATGCCGGTATTCTCCATGAACTGGAATAAAGAACTTAGGCCGGATCAAGTTGAGTAAGATTTTTAGTTCTTCTTGGGAGGCATGCCCGGAAACATGTACTCCCATACTTTTTTCATATATTACCTCTGCTCCCTGTCGGAAAAGCAGATCAACAGTTCGAGCCACCAATTTTTCGTTACCGGGAATGGGTGTAGCCGAAATTATTACGGTGTCATCCGGTTCGATACCTACCCAGCGATGATCAGCTGTAGCCATCCTGGTCAGTGCTGACATGGGCTCACCCTGCGAACCTGTGGTAACAATTACAATTCTGTTGGGGGGATACTTGCTAATGTCTTCCTGCTCTATAAGGATATCCTCTGGAATTGTCATATAGCCTAATTCGTTAGATATCTTAACATTATTGACCATACTGCGACCAATAACACATACTTTGCGACCATATTTTTGAGCGGTGTTAATGACTTGCTGTATACGATGTACATTGGAAGCAAAGGTAGTGATAATAATACGCCCATCACATTTACCGAACAGGTCATCGAAAGTATTTCCCACTACTTTTTCAGACATAGTGAAGCCCGTCTTATCCGCATTGGTGCTGTCTCCCAGGAACACCAGTACTCCTTTTTCTCCCAGTTCAGCCAGTTTGCGAAAATCTACCACTTGTCCATCCACTGGAGTCTGATCAAGCTTAATATCACCTGTATGCAAAATTATGCCTATAGGTGTGTGTATCGCTATGCCCATAGCATCAGGAATGCTATGGCTCACACGAATAAACTCAATTTCCAGGTCATCAATTTTAATAATATCCCGAGGGTTGATTACCCTCAGGCAATCGCAATCTAAGTTGTGTTCCCGTAGTTTTCCTTCCACAATTCCCATGGTTAGTCTACTTCCGTAAACTGGAACGGGAAGTTCTTTTAATACATAGGGTAGCGCTCCTACATGATCCTCATGACCATGGGTCAAAAGAATCGCTTTTACCTTATCCCGATTCTCTATCAGATAAGTAATATCAGGAATAACAACATCTATTCCCAGAAGTTCTTCTTCTGGAAACATCAGTCCAGTATCAATGACAACAATGGTATCCCGATAACGAATTGCCAGTATATTTTTTCCGATTTCCCCCATACCGCCCAGAGGAATCAGATGAATACTCTCATTATCAGACATCGTTTCACCTCCTTGTTATTTAGTTTTCAATTCCGCTCGTATCAATCGCTGTGATTATTATAGCCCATAGCCCTGGGTCTTACAACTAAACAAGCTGCCCCAGCTACAAGATCCCACTAAAAAAAGAGCCTCGTGCCAATGTCCGTTCGATCATCGGCCGAGGATCTTATTTGCCCAGAAACATTTTACAGAAGTCCCTTGGCAACTAACATATCTCTTATAACTTCATTTTCCTGCTCATTGGGCCCGGTCAGGGGAAGTCGTACTCCTCCAACCTCCATGCCTAGCATATTCATAGCTCCCTTTAAGGGAACCGGATTAGTAGTAATAAACAAGCCCTTAAAAACAGGGAACAACTCCAGATGGATACGGGTCGCCTCCCTGGTATCACCATTATTATAAGCAACGATCATACGCAGGATATCTTTACCCACTAGATGGGAAGCAACGCTTACGACTCCATATGCTCCAAGGGCCATCATTGGAAGTGTTAGAGAATCATCCCCAGAATAGATTCTGAACTCATCTGGTAATAATCGAGCTAACTGTGAAGCCTGGTTCATATCCCCGCTCGATTCTTTTATCGCGACAATGTTGTCAATATCTGCTAATCTGCCCATGGTCTCAGGCAGAATATTACAACTGGTTCGGCTGGGAATGTTGTAGACCATTACGGGTAGGCTAACGGCTTCAGCCACAGCCCTAAAATGCTGATAAAGTCCCTCTTGACTGGGTTTATTATAGTAAGGGCTCACTAACAAGAGTCCATCAACACCGATTTGTTCAGCTTTACGACTCAGTTCCAGGGAATGTTGAGTATCATTGCTTCCTGTCCCGGCCCACACTGAGGCACGATCTCCAACCTGAGCTTTGACCACTGAAAACAAGCGTAACTTTTCTTCTTCAGTTAGCACAGGAGATTCGCCCGTAGTTCCAGATACCACAATTCCCTGGGTGCCGTTTTCTACAAGATATTCGGCTAGTTCAGCCGCCTTAGTGTAATTTACCTGGAGATTTTCATCAAAAGGCGTTATCAAGGCAGTTATCAACCGGGGCATATTCATACAAATCACCACCTGTTAAGAATTTCCTAGTTCAAATTTATCATGGAGGGCCTTAACGGCTCTTTCCATATGTTCACTTTTTACCAGACACCAGATATTGGTATATGAATCCCCTGATTGAAGAATGGGAATATTGTTATCAGTCAATGCTTCCACTACACGTGCCATTACACCAGGAATCCCAGTCATGGCGGCTCCCACTACCGCTACTTTGGCGCAGCGCATTTCCACATCAGGGTCAAGGCCTATGTTTTTCAATACATTTACGGTGGGAGCAGAGTCATCGGTTGGGATGGTAAACATTATTAAATCGGGCTGTACACTGATAAAGTCGATACTGATCCCTTGCTCAGCCAGAGTTTGAAACACCTTCAACTCTATACCTTTTTTCTCTTTTAGGCCACTTATATTGATCTTTATCTGAGCGATATTTGAGGTATAAGTGATCCCTGCTATCAAGCGATCGCGGATAATGCGAACTGATTCCTGCAGCCCTTGGTGCTGGTTGGTAATCAAAGTACCAGCTGAATCAGAAAATGTGGATCTAACCCGCAGAGGAACACCACTTTGCATGGCTATCTCCACCGCCCGGGGATGGATGACTTTAGCTCCATCTCTGGCTAGCTGACATATTTCGTTATAGGTGATCGCATCTAGCAAGCGGGCATTATCCACTATGCGAGGATCAGCGGTCATTATACCTTCTACATCTGTAAAAATCTCAATAACTTCAGCATGCAAAGCTACCCCCAGGGCACTGGCCGTAGTATCACTGCCCCCTCGGCCCAGTGTAGTCCACTCCCCGTTCTCAGCTTTACCCTGAAAGCCTGCCACTACTGGAACCAAACCTTCTTCTAAGCAGGCTATTACATTGCGTGGGTTGATATATTGGATGTGGGCGTTGTTAAAAACACCATCGGTAACTATTCCTGCCTGTTCGCCAGTTAAAAAGCGAGCAGGAATACCGGCTGAATTCAACTGGGCTGTTAAAACCACCCCGGACACTATCTCTCCACAGGACATGATAATATCCATTTCCCGGGGAGACACATGGGGGTTAACATCCTTCACCAGTTGGATTAAAGTATCAGTAGCATAGGGATCCTGTCTTCTCCCCATTGCTGAAACCACTATGACTACCGAACTACCTGATGCCAGGGTCTTTTTAACCAGGTGGCATACTCTATCCCGCTGCTCACTATTGGCCAGGGACGAGCCTCCAAACTTCTGAACGGTTATTTTCAATTAACTACACCGTCCTAATAATAATTATGTTCAACCACCATCTCCGCTATTTGAACAGCATTAGTTGCCGCTCCTTTACGAATCTGATCGGCTGCCACCCACAGAGCGATGCCATTTTCACAAGTCAGGTCTTGGCGTATTCTTCCCACAAATACTTCGTCATGATTAGCGGTAAACAAGGGCATGGGATAAAGATTGTGGGAGGGATCATCCTGAACGATTACTCCCGGCGAATTGCTCAGTATCTCTCTAACCTGCTGGGGAGTCAAGGGAGACTCCGTTTCTACATTGATGGATTCAGAATGACTTCGGAATACTGGAACTCTTACTGCGGTAGCCGTTACCTTTAACTCAGGATGATGCAATATTTTTCTGGTTTCCCAAACCAACTTCATTTCTTCACGAGTATAATCCCCCTCAACAAAACTGTCGATATGAGGAATAAGATTGAAGGCAATGGGATGTTGGAATACTTGCGGAACCACCTGCTGTCCGTCAAAGTATGCCCGGGTATGTTCTTCCAATTCTCCTAAGCCGGCAATACCCGCCCCAGAGACAGCTTGGTATGTGGATACCACCACTCTGGTCAGGTGGGCTGCCTGATGGATAGGATTCAGAGCTACCACCATGATGATAGTCGAACAGTTGGGATTGGCAATAATCCCTTTGTGCCAAGCGATGTCCTGCGGATTCACTTCCGGAACTACCAGAGGTACCTCGTCAACTAGTCGAAAAGCATAGCTGTTGTCTATGACTGTACAACCGGATTCTACTGCCAGAGGTGCCAGATGTTGACTGACTTCGGTTCCCACGGCAAATAAAGCAACATCGGCCTCCTTAAACTGCTGAGGGCTGGCAGCCCGAACCGTGTGGGCTTCTCCTTTATACTCTATTATAGTCCCCTCTTCACGGGGATCAGCCAAGCAAATAAGTTCACTGATGGGAAAATCTCTTTCCTGAAGAATTTTTAACGTTTCCTGCCCTACTGCTCCTGTTGCTCCAACAACTGCTAAACGTATTCCTCTTGACACTTCCACAAACCTCCTGCAAAAACATCTAAGGTTCATTCTAACACAGCAGGTTTATCTTGCTCAAGAAATCATGCCGGTCCCAACAACAATGGTTGGATCTGTCGTCCCTGCAGGGCATTGATGACCGTGTCGGTAATAAGTGACATACAGGCAACCACTGAATTCGCTTTTTCAGCAGGATTATCTTGGCGAAATGGAACAAAGAAAATATTTTTCATGTTCAGCAGAAGGCCAATGTTACTGGCATTTACACCCAAGGCATCATTACTGGAAACAGCGATCACCACCGGTCTTTGATTGCGGAGTTGAGCTTTTATCGCCATAAGGGCTGGGGTATCAGCTATACCATGGGCCATTTTAGCAATAGTATTGCCGGTAGCTGGAGCTACAACTACTATATCCAAAAGTTTCTGGGGGCCGATAGGTTCAGCTCCCACGATAGTATTGATGATTTCATGATCGGTCAAATCAGTAATAGTTTTTTTCAAATCCTCTACTCTATAAAACCGATTATCGCTATTATCCACGGTATAGGAGAAAACCGGCAGTACATCTGCTCCTTCATCGATAAGATGTTTTATTTCTGGAATGACATCGTTGATGGTACAATGTGATCCGGTCAGGATGACTCCTATTTTTACTCCCCTTAAACGCTGTTGCTTTAGCTCCATCATCACCAACTCACACCTCCTTGGAAACCAACAACAGGTTTTTTTCCATTTTGGCCAATTCAGAAATTATGAGACGGGGAATGACATCAGCCAGGATCCGACCTGCAAATAGCGGCGCAACTTTACCCGGCAGTCCAGGAGCCAAAATAGCTTTAATGCCCAAAGCATTGGCGGCCTCAAAATCCGTCCCCCCTGGTTGAGTGGCTAGGTCGATGATCAGCAAATCTGGATTGGCATATTTTAGTATTGAGTGATCCAATATTAACTGTGGTACCGTATTGTAAATGACATCGGTGCTATTCACAATATCGCGTAACTGGCTGTAGTCAGCCCGAGCACAGCTCATTTCATAAGCGCGGGCCAGTTGACCGGGATTACGGGCCACCACAGTCACCTCAGCTCCCATGGCTTTTAAGGTGCGGGCCAAGGTAATTCCAACTCGCCCAAACCCGATAACACAACTTCTGCTTCCGTGAATAGCCAGGCGTGTTTCTTCCATAGCTATTTGGATGGCACCCTCTGCCGTTGGAATGGAGTTCAAAATTGCCAATTCATCCATGTCATTGACTTCTAGAAGAGTGAAGCCATACTGCTCACTCCACTTTCTTAAGAAAGGCCGGGCGGTTCCAATGATGACCAACGCCTGGGACGCAATGCTCTTAATAGCGTTTTCCGTAAGCAGTAAATTTCCTTCGGCATATACCGCCCGAATCACTCCTTCAGCATTAGTACCTGGCAGTGGCAGTATGACCACTTCTGCATCTTTGCAGGCTTCCTCAACCGTGCTAACACCAAATGCTCCATGGGTTACTTTGTCTTTAGGAAATCCCGCTACCGCTACCGTGGCTCCCATCTTGACCAGTTCGCAGATCAGAACTAATTCTCGATCGTCTCCTCCCAGTACCGCAACCTTTAGTCCAGATAATACCGAACTCAACCCACGCCCCCCTTTTGGGTTAAATATCTTAACACAATTAATAGCATTATATGTGTTTACTCTTAGGCTGGTGCTTGGACTCGTTGTTGCACCTAAAAAGCAGCATAAAAAAAGACGGGTGCGACCCGTCCTAATCAACTAGCAGATTATAAAAGATTTTCCATGCCGTACACCAGTCCTTGTCTGCTCAGCATGCGCTTAATAACCATTAGCACCCCGGGCATAAATCCCACCCGATCAAAGGAATCGTGCCGAATAGTCAAGCTTTGGCCCAGGCCTCCGAAAATGACTTCTTGATGAGCTACCAAGCCGGGTAGCCGTACACTATGTATGCGGATTTGATCCAAATCTCCCCCCCGGCAGCCAGCTAATTTCTCCATTTCCCTTATATTGCGAGGAGGACGCTGAGGGCGAGTCTGACTGATCAGTTCGGCGGTTTTCAACGCCGTCCCAGAAGGGGCATCCATTTTCTTGTCATGGTGCAGTTCTATTATTTCTACATCAGGAAAATACTGGGCTGCTTCCCGGGCAAATTTCATCATTAAAACAGCCCCTATAGCAAAGTTAGGAATCACTGCCACTCCCACAGCATGTTCTTGGGCTAGCTTTTCCAACTGTTTCAATTCTACTTCGTTCAATCCGGTTGTTCCTACTACACAGGTAACTCCCTTCACCAAGGCACTTCGCACATTGTTGAAAACAGCCTGCGGGTTGGTAAAATCCACTAATACTTGAGGTTTAGTCTCCTCTAGGGCCTTTTCCAGATCGTTTTCAAGGGTGACAGAAAAGCCTTTCAAACCTGTAATATCGCTGACCGTCTCACCTCTGGCCTTAATGTCTACGGCTGCAGTCAGCAGTAGTTCCTTATCCTGCAATATAGCTTTAACAGTTTCGGCACCCATACGTCCTAATGCGCCAGCCACAATGACCCTGGTTTTCTCTGTCATTCTCTGACCTCCTCGTTCTCTTAGGTTCTAGTTTTCACCATTTTGTTACTTCAGTCAAGATTTGATATAATCGAATAACGGTCGATAATTCTTGCTCACTATTTTGAGAGATTTAGGAGGTTCTTTATGGCAGTTTTTGAAAATGTATTGATCCCGGTAGACGACTCTGAACAATCCCGCCGAGCTGTAGAGAAAGCAGCCACACTTGTCCAGGAGGGTGTCGTAGGAAAGATTACTCTATTCAATGTTTATAACACTGGCGATGTAGATATTACTAAGCTCCGTAACCAAGAACGTCTAGATGAATTACGGTCCGAATCATTAAGAATACTTACAATGTACGAAGACCTGTTAAAGGAACAGGGAATCGAATACACCTTGAAGAGAGCTGGCGGTGATCCTGCCTCCCTGGTTATCGATCTTGTTGAAAACAATCAGTATTTTGATCTTATTATCATGGGAAGCCGCCGCATTAATAAATTTCAAGAACTGGTATTTGGCAGCGTATCTGATAAGGTGACCCGACTTAGCAATGTCCCGGTGTTGATTATTAAATAGAAAGTTTTGCCATAAATCAGCTTTAACAGCCGGGTGTACCCGGCTGTTCTTACCTGGCCCTCCATTTCGCTCGAAGGAGAAACAAAAGTATGCCTTTTGATGGATTCACCATAAATGCCATATGCCACGAGTTGGATCAGCAACTTAAAGATGCTCGTATTGACAAGATCTATCAGCCCGAGAGGGATGAAATTGTCATGTCCGTGCGTACCCCAACGGAAGGCACCGTCAGATTGTTATTATCCGCCAACGCTCGTTGGGCACGTATTCATTTATCCAGCGAGAGACGCCCCAATCCCACGTCCCCTCCTTCCTTCTGTATGCTCCTGCGTAAATACCTGGAAGGCGGAAAGATCAAAGAGGTTCGCCAGGCAGGTTTCGAACGCATAGTCCACCTCACCATCGAGGCTTTGGATGAGTTCCGAGACTGGAAACCTCGTCAGTTAGTTATTGAACTAATGGGAAAACACTCGAACATTATTCTGGTTAACCCAGAAAACGGAACTATCATAGATGCCATCAAGCGATATGGCAGTGAGGTCAGCAGCTATCGAGAAGTTTTTCCTGGGCGGGAATACTTGATCCCTCCTGACCAGGGCAAAGTAAATCCTCTCACTCTTGATCTGGAACAGTTTGCCTCGGGCATGTGGGGTGGGACTGCCCCAACTCTGTCCCAGTCACTTTTTAACCTTTGCTCGGGTGTAAGCCCCTATGCAGCTCGTGAATTATGCCAGCAGGCTCAGCTGGATCCCAATATGCCGGTAGAACAATGTGGTGAGTACGAATTCCAAATACTACTGGATGCTGTGTTAAGTCAAATAAACAAGGGTGCCAACCCTCCCTGTCCAACTTTCGTCATTTATAAAGGCAGGCAGGTCGTTGATTTTACTCCCCTGCCGCCAGTAACTGATTCTGTCCAGTTATTCCCCTCCGCCAATCAGGCTGCTGATCATTTCTATCAGGCCAAAATGAGTCAGCTCCGACTGGAATCTATGCAGAGCAATCTCATCCGAACTATTAAAGGTTGGATGGACAAGGCCCAGAGAAAACGCTTTTTTCAAGAGGGAGACCTACTCAAGGCTCATGAGAAAGAACAGCTTAAAACCTGGGGAGAACTGCTCACTGCCTATGCCCATCAACTGCAAAAAGGGGATACGGAAGCCCACCTGGAAGATTTCAATACCGGCCAAGAGATTACCATCGAGCTTGACCCCCGCCTTACCCCCATTGGCAATGCACAAAAATATTATAAAGCTTACCATAAGAGCCGCACCACTATTAAACATCTGCAAACTTATCTGGAGCAGACTACCGCGGAGATCGAATATCTGGATTCGGTCATATTGGCTATTGGTCAAGCTGAGGATCTGAACCAGTTGGATGAAATCGTAGAAGAACTTGAGAAGGGTGGATATCTGAAAGAACGTAGAGCTAAGGGCAAAGAAAAAGTACGTCGTCCTAAAAGCTCACCCCGACGTTACCTATCTTCAGATGGACTGGAGATATTGGTGGGTCGTAACAATCGGCAGAATGATCAATTGACCTTAAAGACTGCCCATCGCGACGATTTGTGGCTGCACACCCGACAGATACCTGGAGCCCATGTGATCATTCGCCTGCCCCGCACATTAACATCCATTGACGAAGTACCGCAGAACAGCTTGGAAGAAGCCGCCCTCTTAGCCGCCTATTACAGCAAAGCTAGACAGGATCAAAAAGTGCCAGTGGATTATACTTTTCGCAGTAATGTCCGCAAGCCCGGCGGAGCCAAACCGGGCATGGTCATTTATGATAACCACTGGACATTGTATACGAATCCGGGTACTGAGCGACTACAAGCTATTCTACAGACTGCTGATAAAGAAGAAGATCTAAGCGACCACTGANNCATCTTGCATCTTCCCTATTGATCCACCAGTCTGATTGAGCCGTCATCTTCGCGCACGTATTGGGTATCGGGTTCCAGTATATAGATCTTTTTGTTGACTTGGTCTACGACTATATCGCGATTTATAATGGTATTAACCTCTTTTTCAGTAACCAGAGTCCTGATTTGCACACCATTATCGTACATCTGCAAATGCATTTTCCCCTGGGGTCTCTCCACGGTGTCCTCGATATGTTTCTGATAGGGCTTAACAAAAACATATTGATATCCGCCCTCCTGGAAGGCCATTTCCTGTCCGTTCAAATATACTTTCATAGCTTCTCCCTCACACCGAACGGCTACCTGGTTTGATGACCGGTAGTTTTCCTTCGGAGCAGAGCGGACACTTGTCAGCCTCCCAGGACTGTATATCCATATCCAAGACTGATCGGGTTTTGGTTCCAAAATCAACCTGGCCGCCACTCCGATCCACTAGAACTCCAACCCCGATCACCTCGCCACCGGCCTCCTGTACTACTTGAATCACTTCTTTAACTGATCCTCCGGTGGTAACCACATCTTCTACCACCAAAACCCGCTGTCCGGGCTGAATGGAGAATCCTCGACGCAGACACATTTCCTTATCCTGACGCTCGGTGAAGATGGCGGGGGTTTTCAACTGGCGGGCCACTTCATAGGCTACTATTATTCCTCCCATGGCAGGGCCAACTACCAGTTCAACTTGGTCTTCCTGAAAAGCTTCGGCTAAATGGCGAGCTAGTTTTTCTGTTTCATCTGGGTATTGAAGAACCTGGGCACACTGCATATACTGGTTACTGTGCCTGCCGGAAGTTAAAAGAAAATGACCTTCCAATAAGGCGCCGGATCTTTTGAATAATTCAATAGCTTCCTGTTTATTCAACATTTACAGATCCTCCAATTCATCTATTATTTTCTGAGCGGCCTCACGGGGATCTTGTGCCGCTGTTATGGGCCTTCCTATTACTATATAATCAGCCCCAAGCTTGAGCGCATCCCGCGGTGTGGTAATTCGTTTTTGGTCATTCTTGGCTGACCAGAGAGGGCGAATACCCGGTGTAACAATTACAAAACCTGATCCACAAGCCTGGCGTATCGGAGCAATCTCTTGGGGGGAACAGACAACCCCGCTCATACCACATTCCTGAGCCATTAAAGCCCAGTCGACCACCGTTTGTTCCACACTACGGTTGGTAATAAACATATCATCGTGTAACTGCTGTGGTGAGATGCTGGTCAGCACGGTCACAGCTAAAGCCAATGGCGCGCTGCAGTTTAACCGACTAGCTTCCTCTTGAACTGATTGAACGGCAGCAGTCATCATTTCTCTTCCGCCCGCAGCATGTACATTGAACATAAAGCAGTTTAGGGCTGTCATTACTCGAGCGGCTGCTGCTACCGTATTAGGAATATCATGAAACTTTAAGTCAACAAATACCCGTCCCCCCAGTTCCTGAATACGGTGGACAATAAGTGGGCCGCATATATTATAGAGCTGCATACCCACCTTAAAAGCCCCCACCGATCCTATCAGCTTCTCCACCAAGCCTAAAGCCTTGTTCTCGGCATCAACATCCAGGGCTAAAATAATGCGTTCCCTTGCGTCCATTAATGAACCTCCTTTACAAATCATCTGAAGATCGGATCAGGGGTTACCTGTAAATACTCTTCATAACGGTTTGCCCATCATTCCTGATGAGCTGCTCCCACTAGCTCCTTGATACTAGCTAAACCGTGCTGTGCAGCATACTCTTGTAATCCATCTATGACCTGGCAAGGCAAATAGGGATCAACAAAGATCCCGGTTCCTATAGATACCGCAGAGGCACCAACCATCATGAATTCCAAGGCATCACGAACAGAAACGATCCCTCCCCCGCCCAAGATAGGCAGCTTGACTTGCTGATAAACCTGGTAAATCATGCGCAGAGCCACAGGTTTAATAGCCGGCCCCGACAAACCACCAAAAATATTGGCCAGGGTGGGTCGACATCGGTCTATGTCTACTGCCATCCCCATCAGTGTGTTGATCATGGCAAGGGCGTCAGCACCACCCTCCTGGGCGGCTGAAGCAATAGCTACAATATCGGTAACATTGGGACTGAGTTTAGGGATCACCGGCAGTTGGGTGTTGCTTTTCACCATATTAACTACCTGGTATACCATATCTGGATCGGTACCAAATTGTAATCCTCCCTGCTTCACATTGGGGCAGGAGATGTTCAACTCCAGCGCAGCAATCCCCTCCACGTGATCCAGGCGTTGGGCCAACTGGCCATATTCTTCCAGAGTATTACCGGCAATATTAGCCACTACTGTTACACCCTGCGCCCGCAATTCAGGCATGTACTGACTAATAAAGGCCTCTACGCCTGGGTTCTCTAAACCTATGGCATTAAGCATCCCGGCGGGTGTTTCGACTATGCGGGGAGGCGGGTTACCCGCGCGTGGCTCCATAGTAGTCCCTTTTACAATTACTGCTCCCAGTAGAGCAGGATCAAAGTAGTCTATGTACTCGCTACCGTATCCGAAGGTACCGGAAGCGGTACAAACCGGATTTTTCATTTGCAGTCCGCCCAGATTTACGGACATATCAACCTTATCTGGCTTGAGGGGTTGATTAGGCATGAACTACCTCACCTTTCGTTATCTTACTGACAGGTGTTTCATCACAAACCAAAACCATTACCGTGGAGCCAAGTCCAGTTCCACTTCATATAAGCCGAAAACCGGCCCATCTTTACACACCTTGACATAGCCTTCATCACTGTCTTTCAGTTTACGAGCACAACCCAAACAGGCTCCTACTCCACAGGCCATGTGTTCCTCCAGGGATACTTCTCCGTTAAGACCATATTGGCGGGCATATTCAGCTACTTCGGCCATCATAGGTTCTGGTCCACAGGTGTATAGATATTCGACCTCCTGCCCGGACAGCTGTTGATACAAAAGATCGGTGACCAGTCCTTGATAATCGGCCTCTCCATCCATGGTTGCCGCTACGGTCTGAACTCCCAGTTGTCGAAACCTATCCAAGGCCACTAATTCACTACTGCTTTGAGTCCCGTAGAGAACCCTTACAGGATAGTTTTTCTCTTTTAACCTTCTAGCTAAATACAGGAGAGGAGCGATTCCTACCCCACCTCCAACCAAAATGGCCCATTGTCCCGCTGGAGGATAGCTGAAAGGCCTTCCTAGCGGCCCCATAACATCTACATATTCATCGGCATGTAACTGAGCTAGAGAGGTGGTACCTTTTCCCACTACTTTATACAGCAGGGTGATAGTACCTCGTTTTTTGTCAACATCATACAAGCTAAGAGGCCGCCTCAATAAAGGATCATTCAGACTGTTTACGCGTAGATGGACGAATTGTCCTGGTTCACAAAATGGCACGATTTGAGGCGCCGCTAATTCCATCTCAAACATATGGGAGCTGACCTGATTATTACTGATAACCAGGGCTGATTCCAAAGTTGGCATTTATCTCACCTCCGGTTATTCTCATCTGACATATTCTTGCAGGGACTTTATCTGAGTATCATTCCAACGCTCCCTTTCTTGACTGACTTGTTGTATGATTTTCACTGTGTCCAGGGAAGTTAAGCAGGGAATGTTCAACTCCACTGCCGCACGACGGATTTTGAATCCATCTGAAAAGGTACCGCCTCCATAGTTCCAGGTATTGATACAGAAGTCAACTTTACCATCCCGGATCAAATCCACTATGTTAGGAGAACCTTCGGCTATTTTCTTGACCCGCTCAACCTCTAGTCCTTCACTGGCCAGAGCTTGAGCTGTACCTTCTGTGCAAATCAACTTATATCCCATGTGGTAAAACTCTTTCAGAATAGGTATAGCTTCTGATTTGTCACGATCCGCAATGGTTGCTACAATGTTACCATGCTTGGGAATCTCTATGCCAGCCGCCATCAAGCCCTTATAAATGGCCATTTTAAGCGAGTGGTCAATTCCCATGACCTCCCCAGTCGATTTCATTTCCGGTCCCAGGATAATATCTACTTGTTCTAGCTTACCAAATGAAAACACCGGTACCTTGACCGCATAAAAATCCGGCGCAGGTAGTAGTCCGCTCTGATAGCCCATTTCTGCTAAGCTTTTCCCCAGCATAACTTGCGTAGCGAGTTTGACCAATGGAACACCGGTGATTTTGCTGATAAAAGGAACCGTTCGGCTGGAGCGCGGGTTGACTTCCAATACATATAACTCATTTTGAAATTTAACAAACTGGATATTGATCAAGCCCTTTACTTTCAATTCTTGGGCCAGTTTAATCGTATAGTCTATTATTTTATTGCTAAATTTATCGCTGATGTCAAAAGAGGGAAAAACGGCCATACTGTCTCCAGAGTGTATTCCCGCTCTTTCAATATGCTGCATGATGCCGGGAATGACTACCGTTTCCCCGTCACTTACCGCATCAACTTCCATTTCTTTACCCAGCAAGTATTTGTCCACCAATACCGGGTGTTCCCGGTTTACCTTAACTGCGGTCTCCATATATTTCGCCATTTCTTCGGGATTGTTAACTATTTCCATAGCTCTTCCTCCCAGCACATAAGAAGGGCGCACCAAAACGGGATAACCTATGTACTGGGCAGCTTTTTGTGCTTCCTCTACTGAATAAACGCTCTTTCCAGGCGGGCGGGGAATGCCAAGCTTTTCAACCAGATTGTCAAAGCGGTCACGATCTTCGGCTCTATCGATACTATCGTTCGAGGTGCCCATGATTTTCACCCCGGCATTACTTAATGGTTGTGCCAGGTTTATTGCAGTTTGCCCGCCAAACTGTACAATGACTCCCTCAGGTTGTTCCTGTTCTATGATGTTCATTACATCTTCAAATATCAATGGTTCAAAATAGAGACGATCCGAGATATCAAAGTCAGTACTGACCGTTTCCGGGTTATTGTTGACGATTATGGCTTTTATGCCGGCTTCTCGCAGAGCCCGTACACAGTGCACTGAACAATAGTCAAATTCAACCCCCTGTCCGATTCGTATAGGCCCAGATCCTATGACCAGCACCTTGCGCGCCTGGGGATCATGTGAAGCTTCATTTTCTTTTTCATAACATGAATAAAAGTAAGGAGTTTCCGCATCAAATTCTGCTGCACAGGTATCAACCTGCTTGTAAGTCGGCCTTATTCCAAGTTCATGACGAAGCTGGCGTACTTCGGTTTCTGATTTACCTAGGATATTAGCAATTTCCAGATCGGATAAACCCAATTGCTTGGCTTCATACATGTTCTGAGCTGTACATGGCTTAGCAGGCAGATTCAAAACAAAATCGATGATGTTTTTCATTTTTTTCAAGAAAAACTTATCGATTTTAGTAATTTCCCAGATTTCATCAATAGTGAATTGGCGCGCCAAAGCCTCTGCAATAATAAAAATCCTTTCATCATCGGCTTCTTTGAGACGCTGTTTGAGCTTCTCATCATCAATATTCTGCAGTTCGGGTAGACGCAGACCAGTTATTCCAATTTCCAGAGATCGTATGGATTTTAGAAAGGCAGCTTCAAAGCTGCGGTCAATAGCCATAACTTCCCCGGTAGCTTTCATCTGGGTACCCAAACGGCGGTCACCAAATACAAACTTGTCGAAAGGCCAGCGGGGAACTTTCAACACTACATAGTCAACGGTTGGTTCAAAACAAGCCGTGGTCTTGCCAGTGATAGCATTAGGAATCTCATCTAGAGTATACCCTATGGCAATCTTGGTGGTTACCTTTGCTATGGGGTAGCCGGTGGCTTTGGAAGCCAAGGCTGAGGAGCGGCTCACCCGCGGGTTTACTTCAATTACATAATATTTTTTGCTAAAGGGATCCAGGGCAAACTGAACATTGCATCCTCCCGCGATTTTCAGGTAACGAATAATTTTTAGTGAAGCGGAACGTAGCATTTGATATTCTTCATCAGTTAGGGTTTGGGCTGGAGCGACCACAATACTGTCTCCGGTGTGTATCCCTACAGGGTCGATGTTTTCCATACTGCAGATAGTGATGCAATTATCATTACTATCTCTCATCACTTCAAATTCAATTTCTTTATAACCAGCCACGCTACGTTCGATCAAAACCTGCTTGATTGGGCTATTCTTCAATCCCTTAGTAACAATGCGGCGCAGTTCATGGTCATTCTGACAGTTTCCACCACCGGTTCCTCCCAGTGTGTAGGCTGGTCTTACAATAACTGGATAGCCAATGCCTTCCGCGAATTCCAGAGCTTCTTCAACGCTGTAAACAATAGCGCTCTCCGGTATAGGCTCTCCTATTTGCTCCATAGTCTGCTTAAATAGCTCTCGATCCTCTGCCCGAGCTATGGCTTCTAAGGGCATACCCAGAATGGGTACATCGGTTTTATCCAGAATCCCCTCTCGCTCAAGAGCCAAAGCCATGTTTAGCCCCACTTGTCCGCCCAGATTGGCAATGATCCCGTCAGGTTTTTCTTTGGCTAAAATCTTAGCAATAACGCCTACTGTAATGGGCTCAAAATAGACTTGATCAGCTATATCTACATCGGTCATTATAGTGGCGGGATTGGTGTTCAACAGAACAACTTCAATGCCCTCTTCTCGTAAGGCCTGGCAGGCTTGAGTCCCTGCATAATCGAATTCGGCAGCCTGACCTATGATGATGGGCCCTGAACCAATGACCAACACTTTTTTTAGGCCGGATTTAAGCGGCAATATGATTCCTCCTTCAGGCGATGCCTTGAGCTGCTCAATAAATTGATCGTAGTAAGATCCTATACAATAATACCTTCCCGAGCTACTACCTTACCGGCCACTATGGTGGCATAGGGCCAGCCCGTATATTCTCGCTCTTTATAGGGATTGTTTCTTCCTTTGGAATAGAAACTGGCAGGATCTACCCGGCGCACTGCTTGGGGATCAATAATGGTCACGTCCGCCACGGCACCTTCCTGCAGATGACCGCGGTCGATGCCCAAAACCATGGCCGGTCCCACAGTCATTTTTTCTATCATGGTATTCATATCCAGTATACCTCGCTCAACCAGACTCATAATTACTGGTATAGCCGTCTCCAGTCCAGATATTCCTGTTGAAGCCAGTTCATATTCACAGTCTTTGCTTTCCAGGTGATGAGGTGCATGATCTGTAGCGATGCAATCAATGGTGCCATCCTTGAGTCCTGCCCATAAAGCTTCCAGATGCTCCTGGGAACGAAGAGGAGGATTTACTTTCGTATCGGTATCGTAAGATCCAACTAGCTCGTCAGTTAAGGTCAGATGATGAGGAGTCACCTCACAGGTTATTCTGATCCCTTCCCTCTTAGCCCTTCTAATCAACTGAACCGATCCGGCTGTTGAGATATGACATATATGCAATCGGGCTCCGGTCAGCCTGGCCAGCGAAATATCGCGTCCGACCATTACTTCTTCAGCTTCCGCCGGTATACCTTTTAGTCCATAAATTGTAGAATAGTAGCCTTCATGCATTTGTCCACCATTGCTCAAATCGAGATCCTCACAATGTGACATAACCGGAACATCAAACATTTTGGAGTATTCCAGGGCATTGCGCATAATGTCAGCCCGGGTAACCGGTCGCCCGTCATCAGACAGTGCTACGCATCCGGCAGCTACTAAATCGGCAATTTCCGAAATTTCCTGGCCTTCCTGTTGTTTGGTGACCGCCCCGATAGGAAGAACATGAACCACACCCGATCTAAGAGCGCGTTCCCGAACAAAGCTGGCTACAGCTACATTATCAATAATAGGATTGGTGTTGGGCATACAGCAGACTGTCGTAAAGCCTCCGGCAGCAGCAGCTCTGGTGCCCGAAGCAATATCTTCTTTGTATTCAAAACCGGGCTCTCTCAGATGCACATGCACATCAATAAAACCAGGACATACTATTTTGCCGGTAGCATCCACAACCTCAGCTTCCGCAGAGATGTTTTCATCAACCTTTATGATTTTACCGTCCTCTATCAAAATATCGGTCAACTTGTCCAGTCCACTGCTCGGATCGATAACCCGGCCTCCCTTAACCAGCAATCTCATCTTTTGTGCCTCCCATCATGAGATACAATAATGCCATTCTAACTGCAACTCCATT
>DBRE01000011.1:0-3973 GCA_002305535.1 Syntrophomonas sp. UBA1376 | reverse complement strand
GTGCTCCGGTCTGAGCATATAGAGATTGGCATACTCCTCCAGAGAAGGGAATAAGCCATGTTGCTGGCGCTCTTTTTGAATACGCAGCACATTGATCACGTCTACTCCCTTGAGGGCTTCCTCCATACTGTAATACCATTTCACATCGAGGTTGTCTAAACCGGGCGGGATCAAGGTCGATGGGCCCACCACCCGCACTTCGCAGCCAAATTTGGTAAGCCCGTAGATGTTCGAACGGGCTACCCGACTGTGGAGAATATCGCCAACAATGGCTACTTTCAAGCCATCCAAATAGCCTTTCTTCTCGCGAATGGTGAAAAGGTCCAACAAGGCCTGGGTGGGATGCTCATTGGAACCGTCTCCGGCGTTGATCACGGACATCTTGGTGTTTTTGGCAACATAGTGTGGTGTACCGCTCATGCCATGGCGCATTACCAATACATCAAAGCCCATAACTTCCAACGTTTTTATGGTATCCCGCATACTTTCCCCTTTTTGTACGCTGCTGGTAGAAACGGCCAGATTGACCGTATCGGCACTCAAGTATTTCCCAGCGATTTCAAACGAGGTACGAGTGCGGGTACTGTTTTCATAGAACACGGTTACCAAGGCTTTACCTCGTAGAGTGGGTACCTTTTTAATATCCCGCTGAATTACATCTTTCATGGGTAGTGCCGTGTCCAGAATCAATTCAATTTCCCTTCTGCTCATGTCATACAGTCCCAGTAAATCCTTGTGTTCCATTGGCCTTGGGCCTCCTCTCTAAGTAAAAAACCTTCCTTAGCACAGCAAGGAAGGTTCTAGCCTTAGATCTATCACTTCCCTTGCTGGACTCTCGGGACCAGATTAAAGGGTAATCATTTAACCATCTACTACTTCTTGAATAACCACCTCGTCTCGGCCATCCACCTCCTGGATCATAACCGAGACGCTTTCTTGTCGTGAGGTGGGAACATTCTTGCCGATATAATCGGCCTTGATAGGTAGTTCCCGATGGCCTCGGTCGATCAACACAGCCAGTTGGATAGATTTTGGCCGTCCCAAATCAATTAAAGCATCCAAAGCAGCTCGAACTGTCCTGCCGGTATATAATACATCGTCCACCAGAACAATGTTTTTCTGATTAATGTTGAAATTAACTTCAGTACGATGGACTAGGGGTTGGGATGACAAGAGGGTCAAGTCATCACGATAGAGGGTGATATCCAGGATTCCTACGGGCAACTGCACTCCTTCGATCTCAGCAATACGGGCGGCAATACGTTCTGCAATCGGGGCTCCCCGACGTTGGATCCCCACCAAGGCTACATTTTCAGTGCCTTTGTTTTTTTCGATGATCTCATGGGCTATGCGAGTCAAAGCTCTCTTGATATCCATTTCATCCATAAGCTTGTGTTTATCACGCAGTTGCAATGGAAGCCCTCCTAACAAAAAAACCCACCATCCGTAAGGAGTGAGCAGGTCAGGGTATTATAGTATCCTTGCTAGCCTCACGGAGCTAACTTAAAGATTCTTCACTGATTTTAATCAAGCCGTTTTAATCTGTCAATGTATACTTGGTGAGTTTTTGCAAAGCTTGCTTAAATACTTCCGGCAATTCACTGGTAAACTCCATATACTCACCAGTACGGGGATGATTAAAGCCAAGCCTGCAAGCATGCAAGGCCTGAGATTCCATTCCCAGATGGTGCTTAGCCGGCCCATATACAGGGTCACCCACTACCGGATGTTTTATGTAGGAAAAATGCACTCGGATCTGATGAGTTCTGCCAGTCAACAAAGTCACCTGCACCAGCGTATAGTTTTGAAAGCGCTCCAGTACCCGATAACGACTGAGTGCAGGCTTACCATCTGCGATTACCGCCATCTTCTTGCGGTCGGTGCGGCTTCTGCCGATCGGTGCCTCAATAGATCCCAAGTTTTCTTTGATCATACCGTGTACTAGAGCCTGATACTCTCTTTTGATGGTATGTTCTTTTATTTGTTCAGCTAAATTACGATGGGCCTGGTCGTTTTTGGCCACCACCATTACTCCTGAGGTATCCTTATCCAAGCGATGCACAATACCGGGTCTTATTTCACCGTTGATCCCGGACAGATCCTTTATGTGATAAAGCAGAGCATTCACCATGGTACCGTCCCAATTGCCGTGAGCGGGGTGAACCACCATACCTTTAGGCTTATTCACTACGGCAATATCCTGATCCTGGTAGATGATCTCCAAGGGCAAATCCTGAGGTACGATAGCCACCTGACGAGCTTCGGGAAGAGTAATCAGGATCTCTTCCCCTTCTTTAATGCGATAGCTGGGTTTCCGGCTCTTTCCGTCCACTAATACCTGCCCATTGGTTATCAGTTCCTTCACGGCGGTTCGGGATAGATCAGCGACCGTCTCCGCCAGAAAGGCATCCAGTCTCTCGCCCTCCAGATCTTCTTCTACCAGATGCAGTTCTGATCGACCCACTTTTCTAACCCTCTTTCATGAAAAAAAACATATGCAGCACCAATAGGCATCCACCAACCACCACAGCCATATCAGCTATGTTGAAGACCGGCCACCAGCCTAAGTCAAAAAAATCAATTACATACCGCAGTCGGATTCGATCGATAAAGTTGCCTAGCGCACCAGCAACTATCAGTCCCATCATTATCTGAACCAGTCTGTCTACCGAATAACGGAGGTTATAATATATGAGGCCAATGATCACTATCAGAGCAGCCGTCAAGAAAAACCACGATTGCCCAGACATTATACCAAAGGCCGCTCCGCGATTCTGAACATAGGTCAGGTGAAGCCATTGACCAAGCAATGCATGACTCTCTCCCACTTGATAGTTGGCTACTATCCACCATTTGCTCAGTTGGTCAAATGCTAACACTGACACCATTGTGATCCAAAATCTCACTTTGATCCTCCCATTCTTTCTAACCACTGTTTTTAATTGTATGGCAAGAAGTCGAAGTGCTCAAGCTGATGTTAAATCTGCCAGGCAGTCAATCGGAACGGATGCCAGAGCAGTATCGCTATTTCCTGGGGATGTATGGAATTGTCTTTGGTTGCAGACAGCGGGGGCTGGGTCAGTTTGCAGCTAGTTTTTATTTATAGGAAGCGACGCACTGTGCGACACAAACGATAGATCCGCCAGGCAGTATTACTGCCATTGTCTATAAGGTGCTGTCGCAGGCTTTCATATCCCTGTAGCTCGACCTTGCGATCACTTAAATACATGGCCAGAAGTCCATCAACCACCATTTCGTGAAAAGTCGATTCTGGCAAAGCCAGCACCTGCTCATAACACTGGGATAAAATGATGGTCAATCGCTCCATCATTTCCGTTTCGTTATCGTAATAGAAAACAAAATTCAGGTCACCGCCCAGACGGTCTTCCTCCTGGTCTATGAGATAGTCCAATAGAATATGCAGACCGCAGATCCACGGAAAATAGGCATCCCACATCTGTTGGTAAGTTCGGTGGTCATTGTTGCCCATAAATGCCTGTCTTACCAGGGCAAATATGGCCAGAGTGGAACCGGTGGCAGCGGCAAACTCCTGCCAAAATAGGGTCGGGTAATTGACAAGTTGGTTATTAGCCCAGTTATATAAAACACCTTCTCGTTTATCCATTGCAATATGCTTAGTCACCTGCAGACTGGAATACCATTCAGCCAAAACCATTATCATGGGCTGAATCTGAAAATACTGGGTAGCACCGGCCAAATTTTGACGGCAGGTTTCAACTAAGGCACTTAAGTATCCACCATCATTTTGGTGGGGATAGTTTTCATAATAGTCAGCTTTACCTCGGCTGGGATCCAGAGCGTCCAGTAATGATCGATGCAGCTGGCTGAAACCATGGCCATCAGTACTGCCGGCACGATCACACAGGTTATCCAAATAATCACACATAGTTTGATAGGCTACAATGAACTGTAACAGTTGAGAATTGTAGGGGTGAGCAGCATAAATGGCGCC
>DBRE01000102.1:6713-9178 GCA_002305535.1 Syntrophomonas sp. UBA1376 | reverse complement strand
ACACCACAGATGCTGCATTTTTCGGGCTGGAATTTCTCGATGTTTCCGCAGACCGGGCATAGATAGTAAAATACTTCTTCGGTCTGGTCAAGGGTCTCAAGGGCTTCCTGATAAAGTCTCGCATGCACCTCTTCCGCTTTCATGGCAAAGGTAAATATCATAGCTGCCGCCTTATTGCCCTCAGCTTCAGCTTCCTTAATAAAGGGTGGGTACATTTCCTGATATTCATAGGTTTCTCCAGCCACCGCATCTTTGAGATTATCAGCGGTTGAACCAACTTTTCCGGCTAACTCAAATTCTTTTAGGGCATGTAAGGTTTCAGCATCGGCTGCAGCTCTGAATAATTTGGCTGCGTTCAATCTTCCCTCTTTCTCAGCTGCCTTGGCGTAGGCCATATACTTTCTGTTAGCCTGAGATTCTCCGGCAAATGCCTCCATCAGATTGTCCTTGGTTTTGCTTCCACTCATTTTGTCATCCTCCTTATGCGTATTAAAAGTTTGTAATAACTTTCCTACCACTTCTTTGGGGAAACCTTCGGGTTGTTCCTTATCCAAAAGTGATTGGAGAAAATCTTGAGTATTCTGGCTCTGAGAAATCATATATCCTGCTTCCCGGATAATATCCTCTGCCATGATACGGTTGGATTTTTCCAGGGCAACAGCCAATTTTCCAGGTAATCCAGCTGCTATGTTTTCCTGCTGGGATTTGCTGCGCAGAAGCACGTTCATCGCACCAACCACAGCCTCTGTTTTAGGCTGCTGCGGTGGATACTTAAAAGGTACCATGGAGATAGCTCCCGATGGACAGGCAGCGGCACAATCTCCACAGCCGTTACATTTACTTACATCAATAATGCTATTTTCTGTATCGGTGGCACCAGTTGGGCAAACATAAAGACACAAGCAGTCCTTGGTGCAAAGACGAATATTTCTTACCGCGTATTTTTCGTACATTCGCGCTACCTCCCTTCTACCTTTTCAAATTTCCAGTTGGGCACTTTGCAAACCGGACAAACATCCGGCAGATCATCTCCTATGTAAATGAAGCCACAGATAGTACAGACATAAACACCACTATTTTCAAGCATGGCGTTGCCCTCTTTCTGATAGCGAGTCAAAATGGATTTTAGAATGCGAGTAACTTTTTCATTCCAGGTCAGAGCTCGCAACGCGCCTCGATCTTTATTTTCGGATGCCACGGCATGGGCGTTGGGCAAACCTTCCTCCAGGTCTCTTTCAATGAGAGCCAGTAACTGATCAAATTCGGGTGCCTGAGCAGATGCTGAAGCGGCTTGGAAATATGCGCCCAGTTCCTTGAAGGCAGCAGCCTCTTCCGGCATATACTGTTTTTCGCATCCACGGGCTAGATTAGTGCAAAGAGCACTCATTTCCAAGGCAGACATCTCCTTCATATCAGAGGAAGTCTCCATCACAGTTACCGTCCGTTTTTCGACGACTGTGTCAGGTTCACCCTGTTTCTCAAATGCGTCTTTATCAGCTCCGCAAATGGGGCACACCCAATCATCCGGCAGATCCGCAAAGGAATGGCCTGGCGCAATACCAGCTTCAGGGCTGCCGTCTGTCTCGTCATAGATGTATCCACAAACAGAACATACATATTTTCCCATGTCATTGCCTCCTTTATTTAATTAATGTTGAGAGCATCTCGGACAGATGCCTTTGAAATAAACATCTTTATCACTGATTTGAAATTTCTCTAAATCAGGGGAGCTTAAGACATTCATATCAATCTCAAAATCATATATCTTTCCACAGGATTTACATTTGAAATGACCGTGGTTCTCAACTTCAATATCATATCGGGTTTCCGTACCTTCGATGGTAATTACCCGAACTAAACCAGCGTCTTCTAGTACCCGCAGGGTGTTGTATACGGTTGTTTTTGACAGTGTAGAAATATCTTTGTGCAGATCAGTAAAAATCTGTTCTACGGTGGGATGGTTGTGGTTTTGAATAAGGTACTCTAAAACCTTTAGCCTTTGGTGGGACAGATGAATATTATTATCTAATAATTCTTGTTTCAAGACTTCTAGCGAAGTTTTCATTAACTCACCACCCCTTAGTAAGAAATCACTGCACAGTTGTAATCATTACAACCTTGATTATATTTGTTAACAACAAAAAGTGCAAGAGTGATTTGATAAAAAATCACTCCTGCACTTCTTTAGTTCATGTCTACCATGTTTACCATTGATTGCGGCGTACCATCTCATCCAATGGTCGTCTGGGACGAGGATCTGGCTCTTCCGCTGCTTTGCCAATGGGCAGCAAGGCCATGACACGAAAATCCTCAGGTAATCCCAATACCTTTTTGACCCCGCTTTCACTAAAACCACCCATCCAACAAGAACCGTAGCCGAGGGCATGAGCAGCCAGCAGCATGTTTTGGGCGGCATTGGCGCAATCCAATAGACACCAGAGTTTCATGCCTCGCTCGCCATATTC
>DBRE01000102.1:0-6701 GCA_002305535.1 Syntrophomonas sp. UBA1376 | reverse complement strand
TCAACCACCACGAAATAACAGGGCTGATAGTTACCAGCGGAAGGAGCCCAACGACCCGCCTCCAAAATGGTTATCAAATCCTCCTGGGGGACTTCCGCCTCTTGGTACTTTCGGATACTTCGCCTGGTCATAATCGCTTCAATACAATCCATTAGTCTCACCACTCCTATCTAAGATTTGATAACCACTTTGTTCTTACCGGTGCGTTTACCCTACATAAAGAGCATTATCAAAAGAACAGGCCAACAAGCTTTTAGCCCTATACAAAGGAGAATACTTATCTGGTTTCGAAGCGCATTGGGCTACTGCGAAAAGAATCAGATATCGGGCAATTTGCGAAGAAGCTTCCCAGTCTTGTCAACAGAATTAACGATGCAGTGCAAGTTGAAAAAATATCTATGTCATCCATAAACACTTGATGGCTGGCAATCAGAAACTAGCAACCTCCTGAACAAATTTTATTTTCCAGAATATGACTCCAGAGATGTATTGGCTAAAGCTGGTTCAGTGAGTGTTTTTTCACTGCCTCAATGTAAATCACGATTTTTGTTCAATCTCAATGACACATTCATTTTTGATCTTTCCTACCAGGAATTGTAGAGCATCGATAACACGGGGCCGGATGTCACCGCCGATCAGCACATACATGATGTCATCCCCCACCTCAAGCTGCCCTTCATTGAGCCATACCTTTACGTGGAAGATCCCTTCCATATTCAAAGTCTCAGTGATCACTTTATCTACTTTGGCTGCATCGTAGCTGAATTCCATTCCCGTTACCACTGAGCCATCATCAATTCCCTGCCGCACTTGGGCCTTGGGAGTCTCCCGCACCACCCCATTGTGGATCAAAAACATCCCTGATCGGGTGGCCATTCGATGGGCTTTGGCTTCTTGGAGCCATTCGTCGATGGATGGGGGGGCCTTTTTCACTCTATTATCACTCATAAACGCTAACCCTCCNNCTCCTTCATGTTAAAATAATGTGGTCTCTATAGCGCAGTCCCTTTTTTCGGCACAAATAATCCGGTCATATCCACTTCTTCGTGCTCTAGAAGCTTGATCTTCTTCTCCATTCCGCCTCCGTAACCGGTCAGACTACCGTTGGCGCCTACCACACGATGGCAAGGTATAATGATAGAGATTGGATTGTGTCCGACAGCTCCACCTACCGCTTGCGCAGACATTCTAGCCTTTCCCATACGTTGAGCCACTTCTTTCGCAATTTTACCGTATGTTGTTAGCTCACCATAGGGAATTTCGGTAAGGATTCTCCATACCTGCTGTTGGAACTCGCTTCCTGTCGGTGCAAGTGACAGCCTGGACAACTTCGGTTTCTTACCAGCAAAATAATCATCCAACCAAGCTACACCCTCTTGAAGTACGGGCAGGTCATCCTTTGCGATGATGTCATGGGGCATAGTTTTCTCCATATATTTCTGCTCGCCTATCCATAGACCGATAATGCTATTCTCATCGCTTACCAGCAATATATCCCCCACCGGAGATGTGTAATGTGTGGAGTAGTACATATTCCCAGCCTCCCCATATAAGGTAAAAAGGTGATGGCGTTCTAGCAACCCGTATTCTTCATTGTCCTGCCATATAAATAGGGATGTACCTCATAGTCATATATTGACTATCGTGGTACACCCCATATTGTAACATGTGATCTCTAACTTTAACCATTATACGCCTTATCTATTTCGGCTAACATCACATAAACAGCTTCATAACTTTCACAGACATCCCCCGGCACCGTGTAATCACGAGTGATATCACGCAGCTTGGCAAATTCTTCGTTTAAATCAGGTTTATTTGGCCCGGCTTGTTTTATTTTTTCATTGATCGCATCAAATAATTGACGAACTTCATGAAATTCCGGGTGATTGTCCCCATGAACTCGTGATACGACCGGCACATACTGTTCCAAAGTCTTCCAATGCATTTCTTTGGCTTGATCAAATGTTAATGGCTTTGACACGATATCCACCTCTTTCCTAATCTCGTTCATTACGAGTTTATTGTAGCATGGCTTAATGAAAATTATTTTGACCTAAGTCAATAATCAGGTGGATTCATTACCTATGAATTTAGACCAATCATCAACAATGGATAGTAGTTCATCATCTAAATAGGAAAATGCCTTTTCTTTTATGATTCCAGGAACTCCATAGTAAGCCTCGGCGATCGCACCGGTAATAGCAGCTAATGTGTCACTATCGCCACCTATGGAAATCGCATTGCGAATGGCATCTTCAAAAGATGTTGATTCCAGGAATGCTTCAATGCCTTGTGGTACTGTATCTTGGCATGTCTCGTTAAATTGGTAAGAATCCCTAATTTCATCAATTGTGAAATCCAAAGAATAGTAATTGAGCTCAATTCTTTCGCGTATCTCTTTCTTGGTAGATCCAATACGAGCCATATAGATTGCTACAGCTGTAGCTTCTGCACCCTTTAACCCCTCATCATGATTATGTGTCACTCCGGTTACAGCTTCAGATAGTCGGCAAGCTTCACTCTCTGTCCTGGCAGCGAACCCTACCGGACTTATCCGCATCGCTGCACCGTTTCCAAAACTGTTATAAGGTTGGGGGTCATCACTAAGAATCCATTTTGAAAACATCGTACCATATCCGCAATTAGGATACTTGCGCCCAATTTCCTGCATGTATTTAATGGTCATTTTTTCGATTAGCGTATAATAATCGCTATTGTATCCGCCAGTTAAAGGTTTGATTATTTTCTCTGTCTCCATAATGGCTTTTGCAACGGCAAGAGTCATAATGCTATCATCTGTAACCCGGCAGTCTTCCGTAAATAGCTCGAAGTCTTTATCTCTATGATTATTAAACTCAAATCGTGAGCCAACTATATCCCCAATAATTGCTCCTATCACCCAGTTCCCCCCTCTCCCTTTATATTTGTTGTCCAAATCCGTTATAAAACCTCTCTGGTACATCTGCTTTCCAAGGGTTACTCATTCACGCGATTTGACTAGTAGCAGTATGGCCAACTATGAGTTTTATTTGCTTTCCTTAACACAGGAACTCTGCGAGTTGTTCCTGGGTTAAGTTCCTTTGCTTTCTTAGTTCCTGTAGTTTTTCATTAAACTCCATAAATTGTCCATCACCTCAGGATGTCCGAACTTCTTATGTAACGCATATTCTCAACTGCTCAAATCAAATTCCTTAGAGGCGGACGTTCCATTCATCATTTGAATGAAGATCCGAACCAAAGAGGGATCAAATTGGCTACCTGCTTTGTGATGAAGTTCCCGTAGAGCTTCTTCTATAGTCATGGCTGGTTTGTTATGCTGCTGCTGGGTCATAACATCAAAAGCATCTAAAATTGATATTATGCGTGATATAAGTGGAATCTCTTCTCCTTTGAGACCGTGCGGATATCCCTCGCCGTTCCACCACTCATGGTGATATAATATTATATCGGCGAGATGGGCCAATTCTACGGAAGCTTGGGCTATACGATAACCAATTTCAACATGCTTTCTCATGATCAGCTCTTCCACATCATCATGAGGGGTCATTTTTCGAAGAATATCTTTTGATATGCCAATTTTGCCGATATCTTGAAAAGTTGCAGCTTGTATCAGAGTATCCAGGATTTCCGGAGAAAAACCAAGAACCCCTGCAAACTCTTTTGCAAGCCTTTGTCGTCTTTCTATGTACGCTTTCATTTCGTAATTGTTTTCCTGCAACACTTTTATCAGGGTTTCCGCGATAGCTCCCCTTACTTTTCTGCTTTCCGTCAGCTTAACCTGATACATTAATTCTTCCGCTTCCTTCAATACCAGGGACAAGCTGGTTTCTCCATCCGTCTTAGTGGCTACTCCCAAGGATAAACCCAACATAAGATCAGCCCCCTGAAAGCTATCACAAGCTGCGCGGATCTTATCTCGAATAGCATTAGCTGTTTTATTATCCGTATTCGGAAGAATAATGGCAAACTCATCACCGCCCCATCTGGCGATGATATCATTTGGGCGACAGGATTGTTGAATAATGAGCGCCATTCTTTTCAGCCTATGATCACCCTCACGATGCCCAAAAACATCGTTAACAAACTTCAGCCCGTTCATATCCCCGACGATCAAGGAAATAGGCAGATACTCTTGGTTGTTATCCAGTTCTTTGAGTTTATTGTCAAAATAGGTCTTATTATATAATCCCGTTAATCCGTCATGGAACGTGAGGTATGTTATGTAATCCTGTCCTTCCCGAACCGCTTCCTTCTGTTCCTTAAAATAGAGCTGGATCAGACCAACAGCATTTAACAGCAAGATAATATGTGAAATAACATAGGGAGCCATATCAGGCACTTTCAAAATATAAGAGAAAACCAGGTTATTGCTGACCCAGGCTAGATCTAACAAACCTAATACCAGAACGAGTCTTCCGTATTGTTTGGTCGATCTGATCATAACAATTCCTACCAGGAAGTATAACGCTAATACCGATAAATGCGTGTATTGAATCATACGCAAGGCAGACAAGTTTTGCATTGCGAAAGCAACGAATATGATCAACCATATCATTCCGATTCCGAAAAGATTCGCTGCTTTGACTTTAGTTTTCAGGAATAACAGTGTTCCCCATGAAATGAGAAGATTTGCGCAGAAAAAGGAACTTAGGCTTAGAAAGAAAATCGGTTCATTGTGCCTTAGCAAATTTGGGACGAATGCATCAAGTGAAAAATTAAATGCAATGATAGACCAGCCGGCAAACCATAACACCATAAAATGTTTGCGCTCAAACGTATAGATATAGGCATACAGCATCAACAAGACTGCAATAGATCCGAGGGAGGCAATTAATAAAAGGGAGGATGCTTCCATAATCTCTCCTACAAATAAACCACTGCTTAAATGGTATTTATTAAATAGCCCTACAAATAACCAGTACATTTCTACAATTTCTAATATTTACATTATCTACTATATTGTAAAATAGTAGAACAATAATCATCAATATTTTTGTAGTAAAATAATCTCCACATGGTATGTCTGATGAACATTGCCCAGTTTTAATCCTTGACCATGACCCTATCGTATATATTTACTTGTTCAGGTTGCTGATAGTTCCTGCTGATGTCTTGGTACCCAACAAGATGCCGTGTAACAACAGCACGACAGCAAAAATAAGCAGAGCAGCACCCAGCCAGTAGGATAGTATTGGAAATACCGATGTCAAAAACAAATACTTTTGCCTAGCGCACCAAAGCATAAGGCCAATGATCGCAAGTGCTACCGTCACTTGAGTCCATTGTATGCCATAATATTCAAACTGTTTTTGTGCCAACTTTCTTCTGCAGGATGCTGCCAGCACTCGTAAAAGTAGCATGAATGCCACGGCCATTAGCATTCCTATTATTGCACTCAGAGCATAGCGCCCCCAAATGATTTTTCCCATTCCAACAGATGGAAAGCCTCTCCACTGTGCCCAATCCGTTAGCAAATAAGCGATGAAGGGCCAGCTCCTTTGACTATTGGTCAGGATCACAATGCCATCGCCTGTCTCTGGAACTGCTTGGAAATGAGTCATAATGCCGCTGCCTTGACCCCCATGGGAAATGGACAGCATGCCGTTAGGTAGTTTCTCAATATAGTGTCCCAAGCCGTATGCATCAAATACCAGGTCGTAAATTCCGATTTTGTCACTTACAGGTTTATATAAACGCTCTATGCTTTCGGTACTAAGCACAGGATTGTCCCCCATACCAGCCATTGTAAACCTAGCTATATCATATGCGGTGGCAAACAGTCCGCCCGAAGCTTTCTCCGGATAGACGTATACCGGCACGGGTTTACCATTCAGATCGTATCCAGTAGGAGGAGCAGGCATCATAGTGCTGTCCCAGTTAAAGGAGGCTCCTTTCATGCCCAGAGGCAGAAAAACCTCCCTTCGCATATATTCGGAAAAATCCAGTCCGGTCACCTCCTCGATGAGAAGCTCCAACAGATTGTAACCGGTGTTGGAATAAGAGAATCCAATACCAGGTTCATCCTCCAGAACAACTTCCTGCGTGAGCTTTTCTTTGAGCGAAGGCATTTCCTCATCAGGAGAATAGGTGGTAAACACATCCCCCAGGGGCAATCCCGCGGTATGGCTTAAGAGATGACGAACCGTGATTGTTCCCAACGCATGATCCTTCTCTGGAGGTCTCCAGCTTTTCAGATACTGAGATACAGGGGCATCCAAATCGATCGCACCTTGCTCGACCAGGTTCATAACCCCCCATGCAGTTACTGATTTTGATATGGACTGAACCCGCATTTGGGTATCAGAGGTCATAATCCTGCCGGTTTCCAGATCAGCATATCCGTATGCTTGAAGCCAAGCTATTTCATGGTTCTGTACCAAAGCGATGCTGCAACCCGGAATCTGGTGTTGCCTCATCAGAGCAGGAATGCGATTGTTCATATGGGACAGAAAAGCATCAAGCGAATCGCCCGGGCACGCCCGTTGTTTAGGCGGTACACTACCTGTAATCATTGCTACAAATATGAAGAAAAGCAGCGACATGATTAGTAGACCTATCCATGACCTGCTTCCTAGAAACAACTCTGTTACCTTCATAAACCGAAGTCCCTCCCTCCTGCGTTGAAATCTGCCTTCCACCCTATTCCAATCTCATCACTATGCTAGTTCAGGGTGAGAAACTGTAAAAACAGCAACTGC
>DBRE01000052.1:16569-16804 GCA_002305535.1 Syntrophomonas sp. UBA1376 | reverse complement strand
TGCCGCATTAAGCGGATTACTGGAGAAAGCCCAGTTCCCAATGCTAGTTACAGTGGATGAAAAGAATATAACCTCCAGCTGGTTCTGACTAAAGGCAAAGTTTCCAATACTGGTAATACCCTCCGGAATAACCAGTGAAGCCAGCTTATTGCCCGAAAAAGCACTGGAGCCAATACTCTTCAAGGTGGAGGGAAAGGCTATAGACTGCAGTTGATTAGTATTGAAAGCATAGTCT
>DBRE01000052.1:16154-16508 GCA_002305535.1 Syntrophomonas sp. UBA1376 | reverse complement strand
CTTCCGGGATAACCAGTGAAGCCAACTTATTGCCCGAAAAAGCACTGGAACCTATGCTGGTCCAGGTGGAGGGAAAGGCTATAGAATGCAGCTGATTATCAGCGAAAGCACCCTGTCCAATACTGGTAACCCCTTCCGGGATATCCAGTACAGTCAGCTGATTGCCAGTAAAAGCCCAGTTCCCAATACTGGTCAAAGTGGAGGGAAGTTCCAATACCTTCAGGTTTTTCTGGCTAAAAGCAAAATCCCCAATACTGGTTACCGGATAGCCCCCTAAAGTATCCGGAATGGATACATACTGAGGCCCATTATTACTATAACCGGTAATCCTGGCTTGTCCATCAGCTACGGTAT
>DBRE01000052.1:6468-16061 GCA_002305535.1 Syntrophomonas sp. UBA1376 | reverse complement strand
AGTACCCTCCTGGAGTTCTTTACCGCCTACACTGGCTGTCATCCCGGGCGCCACTACGGTGGTAGCCGGAACCGGTTCAATCACCACATTATTGGCGTTTATGTTGGCCGTCTCAATCCTACCCTCGCCATTGATCCGGGCGCTTCCATCAATATTTAAGGTATTGACCCGTGATGTCTCCTCCAGGTAGACTACCGCATCATCAACATCCTGGCTGATGTTTAATTCATCAATGGTTCCGTGCAGTTCCAGGTTAATGTTGGCTTGAATAGTCAGCGTGCTGAAATCACCCTCCAGGCTGATGGTGGCTCCAGGCGGAATTTCCTGAGTTATCATGATCGTCTCAAAGCCTGATCCGGTCGTTTCAATTGCGACCAGGGCAGCACCTGAGGCCAGCTGAGTAACCTGAACACTGGTACTTCCGGCAGCCACAACCCGTACCCCATCCTTGCTTATGGTAAGATGGGGCAGGCTGCTGTCTTCCAGTGTAATGCTGTTGGGGCCACCGCCTTTTACGATGGTATTTCCTTTTACTGATACGTTTTTAAGTTTGACATCACCATCGCCAATGCCGACCGCCAGCAGGAGATTCCCGTTAATAGCAGTGTTTTGCAGTGTAATACCGGCATTGCTGATGATCACATTGCCATCGATAGTTTTGCTTCCTGATTCAGGCCCATAGGTCGCCCCTTGGCCATAAACCACTATCGTGCCGGTATTTTTTACTGCCTGGTCAATGATTACCATAGCCTCAGCACGAGTTACTGATCTAGTGGGCAGGAAAGTCTTGTCAGGATAACCCTTCAATATGCCCTGGACAAAAACCGTTTCCACATACGGCTTTGACCAATCAGCCAGCTGCTCATAATCTTCCAGTGCAGATAAAACGTTATCTTGGCTATCTGTCTCCAAAGTTAACAGCTGGGCAATCATTACCGCCGCCTGTTCACGGGTTATGGTGCTGTTGGGCTCGAATGTCTCCGGGCTGGATCCGCTGACATAGCCTAAGTTATAGGCTGCGGCAATATCAGAGTAATACCATTGATCTTTGGCAACATCTCGGAATACCGAACAGTATCCATCATTGGAGATTTCCCAGGCTCGATTCACCATGCTGACAAATTCAGCTCTA
This sequence comes from Syntrophomonas sp. UBA1376, assembly GCA_002305535.1. GTDB lineage: Bacteria > Bacillota > Syntrophomonadia > Syntrophomonadales > Syntrophomonadaceae > DTU018. The sequence continues at coordinate 14,929 of DBRE01000052.1, read as the reverse complement.
GTAACCGGGTTGTCTGGTCTTATGGTGTTATCCCCATATCCTTTGATTAAACCCTGGTCTATCCACTTTGAAATCGTAGAAGATGCCCAGTGCCCGTCAATATCTTTTAATGTGGTTTCCGCTGAGACTGTCCCTACGAAAAACAAAGTCATGGCGGCAACCAGCAGCCATGTAACCAGTAGCTTTCTACGCAACAAATTAACTCCTCCTTATAGTGCCTATCTTGTCAAAAACATACAATAAATGTTATAAAATGTAGTCACTTATGTAATTATGATTATTCTATTGTTGATCCGTTTCTCCTCCTGGGATCTGTGGAATTGGCCGAATTTTTGTCGTGAAAGGTCAAGTGAATATCGGCCTTTCCATCCAGCGGATCTTTCCGTTAATGCTGGATGCCTTAGGCAAGGGCAGATGGTGTTGTGTTTGACCTGATTGTGAATATTATGATAATTATCAGTTTCTATCGAAATAAATGGTAAAATGTAAATTAGGAAAAGTTTCTTAATTGAGGATTTTACATAATTAACTTTTCCCAAATTATCATTGTACTTTATCGAATGTCATCCTGAGCGGTAGCGAAGGATCTACGGCATTTATAAGACTCTTCGCTATCGCTCAGAGTGACAATATTGAAGTTATTTATTGTATTATGCAAAATCCTCACTTCGTTAGGAACTTGAGATTAACTCCCAAAACATTGCCATATTATCTTCATGTTCATGCGTATGGTTCGATATATACACCTGGAAGATCTATCGGATAAGTGCGCGTAATACTAGAAAGAGGTGGGTTATGGGGTATCTCACCAGGAAGCAAAAACAGCACCCTCATAGACATTCTTCGATCAGCCCATTGAAAAACACGCATATTGTTGTGAGTTCTATCATTCTCGCCTTAATAATGTCAACAACTATGACCACTCCCTGCTTTGCTCTCGATAATAGTATCAGTTGGACTGAGGATGAACTGGCATTTATGGAAGAGCATCCAGTGATTCGCCTAGGCGTTGATCCTCGATTTGTGCCCTTTGAGTTCATTGATGAGGACGGCGAATACAAGGGAATCGCTGCAGACTATCTTGCTTTGGTCAGCGAAAAGACCGGTCTGCAATTCGAAATAAAAGATGTAACCTGGCCTGAAGCTTACGACATGGCGCTCACAGGGGATGTTGACGCACTACCTGCGGTCGGCAAAACAGAAGAAAGAGAGGAACACTTCCTTTTTCCCAACCGTATTACTACTATAAAAGAGTGATCGTGACCCGTGATATAGATACCCAGATCTCGGGCATGGACGATCTAGAAGGATTAACGGTAGCTGTGCAGCGCAATAGTTCGCATCACAGCTACTTATTGTCTTATCCCAAAATAAATCTCAGCCTTTATGATTCTGTCGACGCCGCCCTAACAGCTGTAGCAACCGGGACGGAAAAAGCTTTTGTCGGCAACTTGGCCACAACAAATTACTTGGTACGGTCAAACGGTCTGACCAATCTCAGATTTGTTGCTTTTGAGGCTGCCAAACAACAAGCTTTATATTTTGCAGTTAGAAAAGACTTGCCCGAACTGGTAAGCATCTTTGATAAAGCTATGGAGACTATCACCGACAGCGAAAAGCTGGCCATCAACAACAAGTGGATCCAGTTGGATAACGATATAGATTACGGGCCTATAATTCGCATTCTGCTAATGGTTGGCCTTTTGATCGCTGTGGTCTTGGGGGTATCTTTTTTCTGGATCGCCCAGTTACGCAAAGAGATCCAGCAAAGAAAACAGATCCAGCTTGATTTGGAAAAAGCGAAACGGGAAGCCGATGAAGCCAATGAGTTCAAATCAAGTTTTATGGCCAGGATGTCCCACGAGATAAGAACTCCTCTGCATGCCATAACAGGCATGTCCTACCTGTTGAAAAAGACCGAGGTTTCCTTGACACAAAGTATGTATATCGACCGGATCACTCAAGCAGCACATAACATGCTGAGTATCATAAACGATATTCTCGATTTCTCTAAAATCGAAGCAGGCAAAGTTGAGCTGGAGATCACTTCTTTCAGCATGGATCAGGTGATCCAGGATGTAGTCAATACTGTTTCATACAAAATCGATGAACAGGGAATCGGTTTTCGATTGTCAAAAGATCCCCTGGTTCCTAATTGGCTTTTCGGTGATTCCAAGCGTATTGAACAGGTCTTGGTAAATGTCCTGAACAATGCAGCCAAATTCACCAGTGCTGGCGAGGTGTCGTTGGATGTTCGATTAATTGCCAAGGAGAATGACAAATATCATATCTCATTTACCATTAAAGATACCGGGATAGGTATGACCGAAGAACAAGTGAATAAGCTCTTTACACCCTTTGAGCAAGGCGACAGCAGCATCAATCGCCGTTTTGGAGGCTCTGGATTAGGGCTCTCCATTGTCAAGCACCTGTTAGATTTGATGGGTGGAGAAATAATGGTATTTAGCACACCAGGAGAAGGTTCTACTTTTATCATTCACTTGTCCTTGGATGTCGATAAAGAGAGGGAGGCTGTATATAAAAAAGCCTTATCTGCCAATCACTTTAAGGATGTCCGAACTCTGGTTTTAGAAAAATCAGGTGCCAACATGAACCTGATTGAGAGCTATTTGGGCAGCTTCGGAATGCACTGTGAGCTTACCAGTTCTGAAGCCAGTGCCCTCGGTATGCTTGAAGCAGCAGATGGGGAATTTGCCCAGCCCTTCGACCTGTTTATAGTTGATTATGATACTCCGGCTCAGGGTGGTTTCAAATTTATCGAAGCCATACGCAACAACGATAAAATTGTTAGAATCCCCAAGCTTATAATGCTCTTGCCCATGATGCGGGAAGATTTGTTCGATAGACTTAATGAACATGGGGTTGATCTGGGCATTGGGAAGCCTATCATCCCCTCCATATTACTTAATGGGATCCTTGATATTTTCAATCTGAAAGCGATATCCGGTTCCCAGGCTTCTCTAAGCAAGGACCCCGATTCCCCAAAACTTGAAAAACCGTATCGTGTATTGGTGGCGGAAGACAACAAAACAAACCAGCTGATTGTCCAGTCACTATTAGAACAGGTAGGGATAGAAGCCATAATCTCCAACAATGGAGAGGAAGCTATAGAGCAATGTCGAGAGCACAGAGACAGAATCGATTTGATATTGATGGATCTACACATGCCGGTCATGAACGGATATGAAGCGGCCCAGGAAATCCGGAAGCTGTCAACCAAGGTGCCAATCGTAGCCATGACAGCGGACGTGATTCTGGGTGTCCGCAACAAATGCGAGCAAAGCGGGATATACCATAGCATCAACAAGCCATTTCAACCTGAGCACTTTATTCAAACCGTCAAAGGTATTATCCTTGAAAATGCTGATTTGGAACAGGATACACCTGTCCTGGATCGGCAATTGGGCTTAAAAAATATGGGCGACAATCTAGAGCTATATCTTCAAGTGTTGAAAAAGTATCGCGACGAGAATCAGGATACCTTGGAGAGGCTTGCAGCGGCAGTTAGAGCAAAACGATATGCTGAGGCTGCACAAATCGTTCATAAGGTGAAGGGGAGTTCTGGAAGTATCGGAGCCAAATCCCTACATGAAGTAGCCAGGTCATTACAGAAAGTACTTAGTGAAGAAAAGGAAGATGAAATAGCACCATTGCATGACAGGTTTGCAAAACTATTAAGGAAACTGCTTGAGGAATTAGAGTGATTCTCAGGGAAACCTTGAGAAAGTAGGCCAAAAGAGGGAGGTTGACAATGCTAATCAAAATTTTAGTTGTTGACGACTCGGCATCTGATAGGTTGATCATTGAAACGATGCTAACCGAATATTGTGTATTGACTGCTTGCGACGGTGTAGAAGCTATGAGGATATTCGAGGAACATGACGATATCAACTTACTCATACTTGATCTGAATATGCCTAATATGAACGGATTTCAGGTTCTGGAAGCCCTAAGAGAGGAGGAGCGGTTTGATAAGCTCCGCATCATCATATTGACTAATTATGATGAATTGGACAATGAAATCAAGGGCTTAAAGCTTGGTGCCGTAGACTATATCCGTAAACCGATCCATATGGAATCACTAAGGGCCCGGATCGATGTTCATGTTGCACTATTACGAGCTAACCACGAATTGGAACAAAAACTGGATGAAAAGACATTTACCTTTGATATGGTTTTCGATCAAGCCCCTATAGGCATTGCAATCTCATATAGCTCTCACCCGGAAAAGCTTGATGAGGCTATGGTAAGAGTCAACCCAATGTTTGAGCAAATCACCGGCAGAACAAAAGAAGAGCTCATTAATGCCGGATGGGCAAAGATCACCCATCCTGATGATTTGGTCAAAGATATGGAGAGTTTCAGAAAACTACAAGCCGGTGAAATCAACAAATATTCCATGGGAAAGCGATATATCAAGCCTGATGGATCGACGGTGTGGGTGTACATGGTCGTTGCGTCCCTTGTTCCCATAGGGAATAATCAACCTAATCATATATGTCTCATTCAGGATATATCCGAAAGAAAGCAAATTGAGATGGAACGTAAATACATAAGCGAGCACGATAGATGGACAGGTTTATACAATCGGGACTATTTGGAGGTGCTTCTGGCCAATGATGCCAAACAAAAGAGATCCTCATCAAGGGCTGTCATTGGTATTGATTTAAGTAACATTCAGTTTTTGACAGCGAATTATGGTTTCATATATACCCAAAACTTAATAAAAAAAGCCGCTGAGGCTCTTGCTCAGCATTGCACCGATAACCGTCTTTTGTTCCATACCCATGAGAATCGGTTTGTTTTCTATCTGGTTGACTACCAAGACAGAAATGAGCTTATTTATTTCTGCGATGCTATCGCAAAAACTTTGGAATCCTTATTCGCCATCGACAGAATAGGTGGTGGGATCGGGATCCTGGAAATTGATCAGGATCAAAAGGAAGTGGAGATTGATTTATTGCTGCGAAGACTCCTGATCGCCTCAGAAATGTCTAATAATATGTATGGAAAGTTTGAGACTTGTTTTTACGACGAAGAGTTGGAGGCCTTAGTAACCCGTGAAAGAGATGTTATGGATGCTCTTGCCGCTATAGCAGCGGAGAAGCCTAGCAATGATGAGCTGTTTTTGCAGTACCAGCCGATCATTGATTTAAGAACAGGTTCGATTTGTAGCTTTGAAGCCCTAGCCAGATTACGGTCAGAAAAGCTCGGGCCTGTGCCGCCAGTCGAATTTATTCCCATAGCAGAGAAAACCAAACTGATCAATCCTATTGGTGAAAAAGTGATTATCAAAGCATTTCACTTTATCAACAAGCTAAAGGAACTTGGGTATGACGCAATAGGTGTTTCGATCAACATCTCCGCAATACAGCTCCTAAATCCAGATTTCACAGACAGGCTGTTCGAATTGATAGGCCAGATGCAGGTGAACCTAAAGAATATATGCCTGGAGATCACAGAATCGGTTTTTGTTTCCGATCATGATGATATAAACAATATTATAGATAAACTCAGATACACCGGCATGGAAATAGCCATAGATGACTTTGGAACGGGCTATTCCTCTCTGGCCAGAGAAAAAGAATTGAAAGTTGATTCTTTGAAGATCGACAAATGTTTTATTGATAAGCTATTAGACCCAGACCTGGACAGATCCATAACAAGTGATATTATTTCGATGGCCCATAAACTCGGCCATTGCACAATTGCTGAAGGAGTTGAGCATGCGAATCAACTACAGTATTTGAAAAAACATGGTTGTGATAAAATTCAAGGATTTCTCATTAGCAGACCCCTTGACGAAGAAGTGGCTCTGGATTTTTTGCATAGAAGTCTTTCCGGCTCTCTGACATTCGGACTATCTGCTGAATAAGAACTTTGTATATCTTTCTTTATTTGTCACTCTCAGCGATTGCGAAGAGTCTTGTAGATCCCCTAGATCCTTCGCTACCGCTCAGGATGACATTTACAAAGTCACCATGGTAATTCAGGAATAGTACATTATCTCCATTCCTTTCATAAAGCCCAGCAAGAATTGCATCCAAACACAAGAGACACTCGCTGTTTGTGCCTTCTTTTTCCAAACTGCACTCCTCACTATTGATTCTTGACTATTTCGGTAGGAATTGTATACTATTGATTAGCTGAGAATTATTGGGTCGAAGGAGAGTGGGGAGATGGCTTCTTTGGAGATCTATAGACCAAGAGAAATAACCAGTTATGATCAAGGGGTTTTTACTACCAAAGAAGTCCCGGTGGTGCAAGAAACCCCTCTGACCCTGTTTCTTAATCATGCTGAATTAGTTACGATGGTGTGTTCCCCGGGCGCATACCAGGAACTGGGAGTGGGATTTCTGGTCAGCGAAGGTTTAGTACAGCAGCCCGCGGATATTGTTGGAATGTCCTTACGGGAGGAAGTAGGGGTATTACAGATCGAAACCAGCTGTCCCATTCCCCAGACCGGAACTTTTTTGCGTAGACACATAGCCAGCTGTTGTGGCAAGAGCCGCGCGGGCCTTTACTTTATCAATGATGCCCGCCAACTGAAGCCGATCGAAAGTGATACCCGCTATTCGGCCCAGCACTTGCTGCAGATCATCAATTTGCTAGAAGAACGCTCCAGCACTTTTCGGCTGACCGGGGGCGTGCACAGTGCCGCCTTGGCTGACCAAAACGGTATTATTTGCATGTATGAAGATATAGGTCGGCATAATGCTGTGGACAAGGTTTTAGGCTACGCTTTTCTAAATGAGATCAACACCGAAGACAAATGCCTGCTCTTGAGCGGGCGGGTCGCCTCGGAGATCCTGATCAAAGCCGCGCGCGCCCATATTCCGGTGGTATTGAGCCGAACCGCCCCCACCGGGTTGACTATAGATCTGGCCGAAGAACTGAACATTACCGTGGTCGGCTTCGCCCGTGGTGATCGTTTCAGCGTCTACAGCCACCCGGAAAGGGTCATCAGCTAAAGGAGATGGAAAAATGAAGCAAACGGATAGTATGATCAGGGAAAGAATATTAGATCTTAAGAAGGAAAGATCTGTTTACATCATCGCTCATTATTATCAACGGCCCGAAATACAGGATATCGCCGATTTCGTAGGTGATTCCTATGCCATGGCAGTGGCGGCCAAAAACGCTCCCCTGGATACCATTCTGGTGGCGGGAGTAGATTTTATGGCCGAATCAGCAGCTATCCTGTGTCCTGACAAAAAGGTGCTCTCACCTGAGCCGAAGGCTACTTGCCCGATGGCCAACAGCATTACCATCGCGGATGTCCAGAACTACAAACGATCCCATCCGGAAGCCATTATAGTGAGCTATGTCAATACCCCGGCGGAGATCAAGGCAGTGACCGACATCTGTGTGACTTCCTCTAATGCAGCTAAAATCATCGCCAAACTGCCCCAGGATGCGCCCATATTTTTCATACCCGATGAGAACCTGGGCCAATATATAACCAGCCAATTGAATCGGCCTATGGATATGTTTCCTTCCCGTTGTCCCATTCACGCCGCGGTAACTGCAGCGGACATCCTGCAACGGAAGCAAGAATATCCTGAGGCCGATATACTCATACATCCGGAGTGTGCCCCGGAGGTTATCGCCCTGGCTGACTTTGTAGGGAGCACTGCCGGCATAGTTGATTATGCCGCCAAATCAGACAAAAACCAGTTTATTATCGGTACCGAATGCGGCATCATGCACAGGATCAACCAAGTTAGTCCCGGGAAAGAACTGATCCTGGCTAAGGAAGAGTTGATCTGTCCCAACATGAAAAGCATCACCCTGGATAAGATCCTATATTCGTTGGAAGCTATGGAAACCGTCATTTCAGTTCCGGAAGCGATACGATCCCGAGCAGCGGTTGCCTTGGGAAAAATGATTGCTTATGCTTCCTGATTTATCCACCAGGTCATTTACTGATTGAGGAGGAGATGAAATGAAACTGTCAACCAAAGGGCGGTACGGATTGCGGGCCATGATAGATATGGCTTTGAGTGAAGACAACACCCCCATAGCTACTCGTTGCATAGCCGAACGGGAAGGATTATCAGAGCGTTATTTGGAACAATTGATGGTTCCTCTGAAGAGAGCCGGATTGATCAAGAGCGTGCGCGGCTCCCAGGGGGGATATATATTAGCCCGTGATCCCCAGGATATCACCGCTGGGGATATTATCCGGGTTCTGGAAGGTCCCATTGCACCGGTGGAATGTGTCAGTGAATTCAATCCGGAAAAGTGTACTCGCTCCGATATCTGTGTGACTCGCACTTTGTGGTCTCAAGTACGGGACTCGATCGCCCAAGTATTGGATTCATATACGCTGGCCGATTTAGCCCGGGAATCGCAGAGGATGCCGGCCAGTGAGATTTCGCATATAAATATCGATCATTAAGCCAAACTTGACCTGACAGGAGGAATAGAAAATGAAATC
>DBRE01000052.1:1533-6383 GCA_002305535.1 Syntrophomonas sp. UBA1376 | reverse complement strand
GCCTTGCTGGGAGCCAAACCAACTGAAATCATTTTTACCAGTGGGGGCACCGAAGCAGACAACCAGGCCATCATCTCCTATATGACCTACAACCGGACTAAAGGAAATCACATTATTACCTCGGCCATCGAACATCATGCTGTTCTGCATACCTGCGAGTTCATGGCCAAGCAGGGTTTTGAACTGACAGTCCTGCCGGTCAACTCCTATGGGGAAGTGGAACCAGACACGCTGCGGCAGGCCATTCGCCCCAATACGGCTCTGGTTTCCATCATGCATGGCAATAATGAAATCGGCACCATCGAACCCATTAAAGAACTGGCTGCCATCACCCATGAGTCAGGGGCGATATTCCATACCGATGCTGTGCAGACAGTTGGCAAGATCCCTGTAGATGTGAATGATCTAGGGGTCGATCTGCTGTCGGCTTCCAGTCATAAACTGTATGGCCCCAAAGGAGTCGGTTGCCTTTATGTCCGCAAAGGTATTCGCATGGGGAGCTTTATGCACGGAGGGGCCCATGAACGCAACCTCCGGGCAGGAACTGTCAATGTGCCGGGGGTAGTCGGATTTGGTAAAGCCGCCGCAATGGCTATGGAGAGACTTTGCAGCCAGGAAGCGCCCCTGGCTGGCCTGGCCAAGCGTTTGACCGATGGAATCTTCGCGGCTATCCCCAACACCCGGCTGACCGGCCACCCGGACAGAAGACTACCCGGCAGCGTCAGTGTTTGCTTCGATTATGTGGAAGGTGAATCCATCCTGCTGATGCTGGACAATTACGGAATCATGGCTTCCAGTGGTTCAGCCTGCACCTCGGGTTCCCTGGATCCTTCCCATGTATTGCTGGCTATCGGATTGCCCCATGAAACAGCCCATGGTTCATTGCGGATAACTATGGGCAAAGACAATACCGAAGAGGATGTCGATTATCTCCTGCAAGTTCTGCCGCCCATAATCAAAAACTTAAGAGCTATGTCACCCCTAGGAAAATAAGGAGGCCAGGTATATGCAGTATTCAGAAAAAGTTATGGATCATTTTATGAATCCGCGTAATGTGGGTAAAGTGGATAATCCCAGCGGAGTAGGTGAAGTGGGCAATCCTACCTGTGGCGATATCATGCATATTGAGATCGTGGTCAAGGACGACAAGATAGAGGATATCAAATTTCAAACCTTTGGCTGTGCCGCAGCCATTGCCACCAGCAGCATGGTGACCGAAATAGTTAAAGGCAAAACCCTGGAGGAAGCCGAGAAAATTACCAACCGAACCGTAGCCGAGGCTCTGGACGGCCTGCCTCCGGTAAAAATGCACTGCTCCAATTTGGCAGCGGATGCCCTCCATGAAGCGATCAAGAGCTATCGCCAGGGTGGGGCAGCCTCAGCCAGTATAGAGAAAGGCTGCTGCCAAACTGGGCCGGACAGCTCCTGTGAAAAAGGCATGGAGATCCACCTGCCGAAATAAATACTCCGGTTAAGATCTTAACCAAAACTCAAACGCGACTGGTTTTGATATCAGCCGCGTTCTTTGTTCTGGCCAATATTGATATTTCATTATTTCAATTCATCCAGATCATAGGGAGTTTCCTGGTAAACATGATAATTCAACCAATTAGTGAACAGCAGGTTGGCATGACTGCGCCATTTGACCAAAGGTGGTTTGCTAGGATCATCGTCAGGGAAATAGTTACGGGGCAGTTTGATATCCAGGCCCTTGGCAATATCGCGGTCATACTCCGCCTTCAGGCTCAAGGCATCATATTCGGAATGGCCGGTCACAAATATCAACCGACCGTCCTTGGAGGAAACTATATATACCCCTGCCTCAGGGGATTCAGCCAGCACCTCTAGATCCTCCACCTTTTCAACATCTGCGCGTCTTACCTCAGTGTGCCGGGAATGAGGTACATAGAAATCGTCATCAAACCCTCTCAACAGTGGAATATTTTTACGGGTGCAGGTGTGACGAAACACCCCGAACATCTTTTCTTCCAAAAGGTATTTGGGTACTCCGTAATGGTGGTAGAGGCCAGCCTGGGCGCCTACACAGATATGCAAGGTGGAAAATACATTATGCCGGCTCCAATCCATTATTTCGGTGAGCTCATCCCAATAGTTGAATTCCTCATATTCAAGTTGTTCCACGGGCGCCCCGGTTATGATCATGCCATCAAAACGCTGGTCTTTTACCTCCGAAAATGTCTGGTAAAAATTCTCCAGATGCTCTTCAGAGGTATTCTTGGAAAGATGGCTCTCGGTGCGCAGGAGGGTGATTTCCAACTGCAAGGGGGTATTACTCAACAACCGCAATAACTGAGTCTCGGTGACGCTTTTGACTGGCATCAGGTTGAGAATTGCTATCCGCAACGGCCTTATATCCTGGGTAAAGGCGCGCTGTTCCCCCATGGCGAAGATATTTTCATTGTTCAGTATTTCAATTGCCGGAAGATTATCCGGTATTTTTACAGGCATCATGCCCACCCCTTTCCGTGAACTTTTCTAAATATCCTGGAATAAAGGGGTAGATAGATATCTTTCCCCGGTGTCAGGAAGTAAAACTACCATGGTCTTGCCCTGGTTCTCCGGGCGCTTGGCGATCTCAGTAGCAGCATAGGCGGCAGCGCCAGATGATATCCCCACCAGCAGGCCTTCATATTGGGAAAGGCTGCGGGCGGTATTGAAAGCAGCATCGTTTTTGACCTTGAATATTTCATCGATTACTGCCCGGTTCAATACCTCGGGAACAAAACCGGCCCCAATGCCCTGGATCTTGTGGGGGCCCGGTGTACCTCCTGACAGAACTGGCGAATCGAAAGGTTCCACCGCCACTACCTTGACCTCTGCCTTTTTGGATTTGAGCAATTCACCAACGCCGGTTACGGTTCCACCGGTTCCCACTCCGGCCACAAAGATATCCACCTGCCCATCGGTGTCGTTCCAGATCTCCACTCCAGTGGTCTGGCGATGAATGGCCGGATTGGCGGGATTCTTAAACTGCTGCAGCATGATGGCGTTTTCCATTTGCGCGGCCAGTTCTTCCGCTTTGGCGATGGCACCCGTCATGCCTTGGGAACCAGGTGTCAGAACCAATTCAGCCCCCAGGGCTTGCAACAAGTTTCTGCGTTCCATGCTCATGGTTTCAGGCATGGTCAGTATCAGTCGGTAACCGCGGGCAGCAGCCACAAAGGCCAGAGCGATCCCGGTATTGCCGCTGGTAGGCTCGATAATTACGGTATTCTTGTGCAGCAATCCCTTATCTTCGGCATCTTTTATCATGGCATGACCGATGCGGTCTTTCACGCTGCCGGCCGGATTGAAATACTCCAATTTTGCCAGTAGCCTGGCCTCCAGATTATTAGCCTGGTTGTAATTGACCAGTTCCAAAAGAGGTGTGTTACCAATTAAATCAGTTAAGTTCGTGGCGATTTTAGTCATGTTTTCTCTCCTAATTCGTGGTCTCATTTTATTTTTATTCATACTTCCGCTTCTATACCTGAGCAGCTTTAGCCAAAGCCTGGTCAAGGTCATAGAGCAGATCCTCTACGTCTTCGATGCCGATGGATAGCCTGATTTGATCAGGGGTCACTCCGGCAGCCAGCAGTTCTTCGCCAGATAGCTGTGAATGAGTGGTGCTGGCCGGATGAATCACCAGAGATCTCACGTCAGCCACGTTGGCCAAGTGAGAGAATATCTGCAAGCTCTCGATGAACCTAACCCCAGCCTCGATTCCTCCTTTGATACCAAAGGTAAATATGGAACCACAACCAAGGGGCAGGTACTTCTGAGCCAGGTCAAAGTATTTACTGCCTGCCAGGCTGGGATAATTCACCCAGGCAACCTGGGGATGAGCCTGCAGATACTGAGCTATCTTTTGGGCATTGGCAACGTGCCTCTCCACCCGCAACGATAAAGTCTCCAATCCCTGCAATAACAGGAAGGCATTGAATGGGCTCAAGCAGGCCCCGGTATTACGGAGCAGTCCCACCCGCGCTTTCAATACATAGGCTGCTGCCCCTACGTCATCCACATATCTCATACCATGATAGCTGGGATCAGGTTCGGTAAGACCGGGAAACTTACCGCTGGCTGCCCAATCGAATTTGCCTGCATCGATTATGATGCCGCCGAGGGAGTTTCCATGTCCGCCAATGAATTTGGTCGCTGAATGAACCACAATATCCGCCCCAAATTCAATCGGCCTGATCAGGTAGGGGGTGCCAAAAGTATTGTCAATAATTAGAGGAATGCCGTTCTCGTGCGCAATATTGGCCACCGCCTCTATGTCGATAAGATTGATACTTGGATTGCCAATAGTCTCTATGTATAGAGCCTTGGTCTTCTCGGTAATAGCCCGGCGAAAATTCTCAGGATCGTCAGGATCGACGAAATTGACTTTGATACCGAAAGTCTTGAAGGTATCTGCGAACATATTATAGGTTCCACCATAAAGCGTGCTGGCGGATACGATCTCGTCTCCGCAGGAGGCAATATTTAAAATCGAGTACATGATGGCCGCTGATCCTGAAGCTGTGGCCAAACCGCCTACTCCACCCTCCAGGGTAGCTACCCGCTGTTCGAAAACATCGGTAGTCGGATTCATAATGCGGGTATAGATGTTGCCCGCTTCTTTCAAGGCAAACAGATCGGCAGCATGCTGGACGTTCTTAAAAACATAGGAGGTCGTCTGGTAAATCGGAACTGCCCGTGAGCCCGTGGTAGGATCAGCCTCCTGTCCGGCATGGATCTGAAGGGTATCAAATCTTAATCTTCTTTCGGTCATAATACAGCCCCCTTAATTCCTAGTAAACCAATCTGATTAATCAATGATAGCCTTTCAAATTTGTCCATGTCAA
>DBRE01000052.1:0-1520 GCA_002305535.1 Syntrophomonas sp. UBA1376 | reverse complement strand
CAGGGGGACGGTTCTTGTGGTTGCAATGAGTTAATGGAATTTGGTATTATAAGTCAGAGGTGGTTCGATGTGCCAAGAACTGGTAGAAAACGGAGCGAAAGCGGAATATATCATATTGTTTTGAGAGGGTCTAACAGGCAGACCATTTTTGAGGATGAAGAAGATGCAATAAAATTCCTGGAAACTTTACAAAGATATATGGATATTAGCGGCTATAAACTATATGCCTATTGCTTAATGGGAAATCATGTTCATTTACTACTCAAGGAAGAACAAGAAGAATTAGGAGTTATTATGCGGCGTATCGGTGCCAGCTATGTGTATTGGTATAATTTGAAATATCAACGATGCGGGCATTTATTTCAAGATAGATACAAAAGCGAACCTGTCGAAGATGATAGATATTTTTTGACAGTCTTAAGATATATACACCAAAACCCATTAAAGGCTGGGATAGTAAACGACATTGCTGACTACAGATGGAGCAGTTATCCGGAATATATGGGAAGTAGTAAAATGATCGAAACCGATTTCGCACTCCAGCTGTTTAATGACGACAAGAAGAAGGCTATTGCGAGATTTGCAGAATTTCATGAAATAGCCAGAGATGACACATGCCTCGATATGGATGTTAGAAGAAGGATATTGGATGAGGAGGCTATTAGTATCATTAAAACAACATGTAATATCAACCAGTGTTCAGATGTTGAAAAATTGGAAAGAGACAAAAGGGATATTTATTTGAAGGCATTAAAAGAAAAAGGACTGTCAACAAGACAGTTGGCCAGACTAACGGGAATTAGCAGACAAATTATATTAAAGGCGTAACGGCATAACCATATTCGAACCGCAAGAACCGTCCCCCTGGTTCCACCCCTGGTCACACTTCTTTCGCGGCGGGTAGAATTAGAGTGATTCTGGTACCAATATTCTCCCGGCTTAAAATCTCAATATGACCGTCATGCCGTTCAGTGATCCATTTGGCGATAGATAACCCCAGACCGGTTCCGCCGGTGGCCCTGGCCCGGGATTCATCAGCCCGGTAGAATCGGTCCAATACCCGGGGCACTGATTCTGGAGCAATTCCTATACCTTCATCCTGCACAGTCAGGCACGCATTTCCTTGGGTCGAGGAAACTGAAATGGTTATCCTTTGGCCGGGAGGAGTGTATTTTACAGCATTATCAACCATTATTCGCATTGCTTGTTTGATCAGGCTCTTATCGGCATTGATGAAAACCGAATGCAAACTATCTGTGTATTCATGTCCGCTGTCAATCATCTGAGTTTCCCGCAGTACTTCTTCAGCCAGAGAAGCCAGATTAAAGCGTTCCATGTTAAGAGCCATGGTATTGTTATCGCCACGGGCCAGGAATAAAAGTTGTTCCACCATTTCTTTCATATTAGCGGCCTCACCTTTTATGGCATCAATTGATTCCTGCAGGGCTTTCTCGTCCTTTTTACCCCAGCGATCCAGCAGATTGGCATATCCTTGGATAACAGAAATCGGTGTCCTGAGT
>DBRE01000123.1:8594-12826 GCA_002305535.1 Syntrophomonas sp. UBA1376 | reverse complement strand
AGGGAGACGACCCCACATCTGATCCCATACAACCTGCAGACCCAACTGCACAGCTAAAAATCCTGATGACTATTGATAGTCCCACAGCTTTTATCAATGATAAAGGGAAACGCATGGATGTGCCGCCCATGATCATTAGTGACCGAACCATGGTTCCATTTCGTTTCATCGGTGAAGCTTTTGGAGCTCAGGTAGAATGGTTCGGCGAAACCAGAACAGTACTGGTGAGACTGGATGATAAGGAAGTGCGGTTGGTCATTGGCCAGACAGGGCCAGGGCTTGATGTACCTGCCCAGATCGTCAACAGCCGCACCATGGTGCCGCTTAGATACATTTCAGAGTCTCTGGGAGCAGACGTACAATGGTTCCCCGAGTCCCGTAGTGTAGAAATCAAAAAATAACCAGACAACCTGGTTAGACCCAATAATTGATGAAAAGTGCTGCAGACTGCTCCTGCCGCAGTTAGGAAGCAGGGGCAGAATTAGAGGCCATGTCCAAACGGCATGAGTATTTCGGACGGGGATGTTTGTGCAATTACCGAAACGAAAGTCAAACAGATTGAAACATTACGATTATAGCCAGAACGGTGCCTATTTTATTACGGTATGTGTAAAGGATGGACGGGAATTATTAGGTAAGGTCGTTGGGGGCGATGACCATAGTACCCCCTATGTTCTTCTATCAGAATACGGTATGGTTACGGATAAATACATTCGCAGAATAACAGGAATTAATCAATATGTGATTATGCCTAACCACATTCATATGATAATACTAATCGATAGCCACGAAAACGGGACGATGTGGGCATCGTCCCCTACGCAACCAGTTCCTCAATT
Source organism: Syntrophomonas sp. UBA1376 (assembly GCA_002305535.1). Classification (GTDB taxonomy): domain Bacteria; phylum Bacillota; class Syntrophomonadia; order Syntrophomonadales; family Syntrophomonadaceae; genus DTU018. The sequence goes on along the minus strand of DBRE01000123.1, from coordinate 11,987 downwards.
GATAAAATCATTGAAAACATTGATTTCAAAAGAAATTGGTTGTTCAATATTTCAACGATCCTATTACGACCATGTTATCCGCAGTGAAAAGGACTACGAACAAATATGCCAATATATCGATACCAACCCGCTGAGATGGACGGAAGATGAATATTATACCAAGTAGGGGGCGATGCCCACATCGCCCCGTTCTTTTCAAATTACCGGATATGGCCGTCGCCGTAGATTATAAACTTGGTGGTGGTCAGTTCGGGAAGGCCCATGGGACCACGGGCATGCAGTTTCTGAGTGCTGATGCCTATTTCCGCTCCGAAACCGAACACATTCCCGTCCGTAAAACGGGTGGAGGCATTGGCATAGACTGCGGCTGCATCGACTGATGCCAGGAAATGGCGCACCTGGCTGTAATTTTCACTGATGATAGCTTCGCTGTGTCCCGTACCATGGGTATTGATGTGGTCTATAGCCTCTTCCAGACTGTCCACTATCTTCACAGCCAGGATCAGATCCAGGTATTCTTCATCCCAGTCAGCTTCCTGAGCCGCCACTATGTCGGCCACGATCTGCTGAGTCCGCTGGCATCCGTGAATCTCCACTCCTGCCTGCTGCAGTTCTGCTATAGCCTTGGGCAGGAACTCATCTGCCACCTGTTCATGAACCAATAGGGTTTCGGCAGCGTTACATACCGAAGGACGCTGGACTTTGGCATTTAAGATGATGGGCAGAGCTTTGTCCAGATCAGCATACTGATCTACATAAACATGGCAGTTGCCCATGCCGGTCATGATCACGGGTACACTGGCATTTTCCAGTACCGCTTTTTTCAAGCCTTTTCCACCGCGGGGTATCAGAACATCCAGATAGTCATTCATCTTCATCATGATAACAGCCGCTTCCCGGTCTTCACTGTCCACCAACTGGATAGCACCGTCCGGCAATCCGGCCCGAACAGCGGCGTCTGCTATAATACGGGCAATCACCCGGTTGGAATTGAGAGCCTCTTCCCCACCGCGCAGCAGAATGCTGTTGCCAGCTTTAACACACAGTGCGGCAGCATCAGCGGTAACATTGGGCCGTGATTCATATATTATGCCGATCACTCCGATGGGAGTTCTTACCCGTCCTACATCCAAACCATTGGGGCGTTTACTGATCCCCAATACTTCACCGATAGGGTCGGGCAGAGCCGCAATTTCTCTTAGACCTTGCGCCATATCCTTGATGCGTTTTTCATCCAACATCAAACGCTCCAGAAGTGCTGCCGTAAGCCCTTGCTTTTCTCCCTGCTCCAGATCGAGGCGATTGGCAGCAAATATTTCCCGACTACCCGCTTCCAGCGCGTCAGCCATGTCCAGTAAAGCCTGGTCTTTGACCGTGGTAGGAGCAACCGCCAATTGTCGCGAAGCCTTCTTGGCCTGGCGACCCTGATCCAATAGTGTTTTTCTTAGCTGATTGTCCATTTTCCCTTTCTCCTCCATCTGTACTAATAAGATTCCTATTCCACCCACAGGTTATTGCGGTGGATGATCTCGTCATAGTCTTTACCGCCCAAAATCTTTTCGATCTCGGTAGTTTTCTTACCGGCGATCTGTCTTATTTCGGAATCACTGTAATTAACTACTCCCCGAGCTATTTCCAAACCCGCTTGATTACAAACGGCGATGATCGCCCCTCGTTCAAATTCCCCCTCGACCTGCTGAACTCCCGAAGGTAGAAGACTTTTGCCCCGTTTTAAAAGGGCTTGCTCAGCACCGGGATCTACTGTAACTGCCCCTTGAGTAACTGAACCAAAGGCGATCCACTTCATGCGGGCATGCATGCGCTCAGTACGAGGGATAAAGAGCGTGCCCAAGGGTTCTCCGTCCACTACCCGACGAATAACATTCTCTTCGCTGCTGTTGGCGATTACCATGGGTATCCCTGCGGCCATGCAGATGCGTGCCGCTTTCAGCTTGGTATACATTCCCCCACTGGAAAAGCTGCTGCCCCGGTTGTGAGAGTTACCTTCCATCTCATCGGTGATTTCCTCGATCTCACCGAGCAAAGTGGCGTTGTGATCGAGCCGGGGGTCGCTACTGTAAAATCCGTCTACATCAGACAAAAGTATCAGCAGATCAGCATCAACGATCCCTGCCACCAAGGCCGACAGAGTATCGTTATCACCGAATTTTATTTCTTCTACTACCACAGTATCATTCTCATTAATTATAGGGATCACTCCCATGGACAGGATAGACAGAAAGGCATTAGTGGCATTCAGGTAACGTAATCGTTCATCAAAATCACCGCGGGTGATCAATACCTGGGCTACCGTTTTGCCATATTCAGCAAATAATTTCTCATAGAGGTGCAGTAAAGCACCCTGGCCGATGGCTGCCAGAGCTTGTTTTTCGGGCATGGTTTTGGGAACGTTTTTGTACCCCATGCGATTAGCACCCACTCGAATGGCCCCGGAGCTGACCAGTAATACCTCCATGTCCTGGTTATGTAGATCAGCGATCTCTCTTACCAGTGACTCTATTCGGCGCAGATGCAGCTGGCCGTTGCTGTGAGTAAGAGTGCTGGTGCCGACTTTGATTACAACCCGGCGGCATCCTTTTAGCAATTTACGTTTACTCATTATTATCCTCTCAAACCCATCGGGGCGATGTGGGCATCGCCCCCCTAAAATTAATATTCATCTTCCGCGGGACTATGTGGGTATCGCCCCCCCGACAACCTAACCAGACGGGGCGACAGAGTCGTCGCTCCCTAAGATGCGGGACGATGTAGGCATCTTCCCCTACAAGGGCAGGGATATCGGGCATCGTCTCCTACAGCGCGGAGCGATAGGGCGTCGTCCCCTACTCGGAATAATCAAATTCTAAATCCTTGATACGGACGGTGTCTCCTTCTTTGATCCCCATATCCTTCAAGGCCTTTTCCAGTCCCATCTTTTCTATAATGTATTGAAAGCGCTGCAGACCATCATCGGTACTAAAATTGGTCATGGCCACCAGTTTTTCGATGCGTTTACCCGTCACTTCGTAAACACCATCTATTTTCTCGATAGTAAATGGTTCTTCCTCCTCAAAGCGGCGCACTACCTCGGCTTCGCCGACCAGGACTTCTTGTCGCGGTACCTGCAAGAGCAGATCCCAGGTTCGGTCGACCAGAGTGTCAATACCCTGGCGGGTGGCAGCGGAAATAGGCAACACAAGATCACCGAATTCATCCTGTAGTCGAACCAAATTAGCGGCAGCTTCAGGCAGATCCATTTTGTTAGCGACTATGAGGAAGGGGCGGCTAACCATATCAGGGTTAAAGGCTTCCAGTTCCCACCGCAAGACTTTATAATCATCCAAGCAATCCCGTCCTTCTGTCTGGGCCGTATCCAGAACAAAGAGCAATACC
>DBRE01000123.1:8315-8455 GCA_002305535.1 Syntrophomonas sp. UBA1376 | reverse complement strand
CTGGGAGCCCGATTGGCCGAGGTACTAAAACGAGCATTACCGCGACCTCCCCTACCTCCCCGGGCTACGATAACTTCCTGTTTGGCCTGGGTCAAATCGGCAATCACTTCACCGTTATCATCATCGATAATCACCGTGCC
>DBRE01000123.1:0-8308 GCA_002305535.1 Syntrophomonas sp. UBA1376 | reverse complement strand
CCGTGAGCACCGCGTTTAGCCTTAAAGTGTTTGTGATATTTGAAATCCATCAAAGTACTCATGCCTTCATCGGCGACAAATATCACATTGCCTCCGCGACCACCGTCCCCGCCCGCTGGGCCACCCATGGGAACATATTTTTCCCGCCGAAAGGCGACGATACCATTACCGCCATCCCCGCCTTTTACATATATTTTGGCATAGTCAACAAACATGGTGTTCACTCCATAACTGATACTACTGTTGGCTCCGGTTCTCCGTCTATGCTGATGTAGATCACAATGCCGCCTTGGTCACTCTGGTGAAGGGCCACAGCCACATGGCTGTCTTCAACTGAGCCCACTGCCTTTACAACGCTCTGCAGTGGTTCCTGGTTTTTTTCCAGAGTTTCAATAGAGGAGACACTCAGATCCTGATAGCTCATCTTGATGCCTCTTTCCCGGGCCAGCAAAAGCTGCTGATAGAAATAGAAAGCCACCCGGGGAGAAGTTTTTTCAAAGATAATGACTTCATCGGCCAGCTCCTGAGCCAGGGACTGGATATATCTGCGTACCTCATCAGCGCGCTCCAGATCCAAATAACCACTGATGACCTGCATATGATTGCCCCATTCATGGCGCGCCTGACGCAATATCTGAACTATCTGTTCATCATTCATAGACGAGCACCTCCTTATCGTGGTTTATAGCAAAAAACCCCTGAATCGCTCCAGGGGTTTCGAAGTCTAATTCCACTACTACATTGTAACCGTTTCTTGCAAGGGATATACGCTCACCTGTTTGCGATCTCTCCCCAGCCGCTCAAACTTAACCTTTCCATCAATAACGGCAAATAAAGTGTCATCTCCACCGATCATAACATTGTTGCCGGGATGGATCTTGGTTCCTCTCTGGCGAACCAGAATATTGCCGGCCCGTACTACCTGCCCATCATAACGCTTGACTCCCAGGCGTTTGGACTCGCTGTCACGGCCGTTTCTGGAACTACCAACACCCTTTTTATGAGCAAATAATTGAAGATCAAATACGAACATATTTAACACCTCCTGTACTCAACCTGTACATATCCCTGGTAAGCTTCCATCATGGACTTCAACCCGGCTTCCAGGGTAGAAAGTAAAACCTGAGCTTTTAGCTGATCAGTCTCGTCCAAGTCGCTGGGGAGTTCACAGGTCAACCAGCCCTTTTGGATCTCATACACCGGTTCTCGAGATAAATGCTTGATCAAACCCAGCAACGTGGTTTGGGCCAGGGCTGAGACTCCGGCACAGTAAATGTCCTGCCCCTCCGGAGCAAATTCTGCGTGTCCTGCCACACTAAAAGCTTGAAACTCACTACCTCGACAGGTAAATGTAATCTGTATCATCAGCCTTCGATTTTTTCTACCTTGATCTTGGTATAAGGTTGGCGATGGCCTTGTTTGCGGCGATAGTTTTTGCGCCTCTTATACTTAAAGACTACTACTTTCTTGTCCCGACCTTGCTCCAAAACAGTGGCGATAACCTGGGCGTTGGCAACCAGTGGGTTCCCTATCCGCACCTCATTATCATCACTCACCATGAGCACCTGGTCCAGAGTAAGACGGTCTCCCGGCTCCGCGTTCATTTTTTCAATTTTGAGAACGCTGCCTTCAGTAACTTTGTACTGTTTACCGCCTGTCTGGATGATTGCATACATTAGACAGACACCTCCACATTTTTTAGACTCGCCAGTCACAGGTAGGCCCAATGACCATTTTAAAAACCTGTGCTGAGCGGTTGCAAAAACGAGCAACCACCATAAAACTTACCATACTAAGAACCGCAAAGTCAAGCGGTATTCAGGACGTTTCACCGGCATTGATCCGATAGTCGTTTATTGCCAATTCAGGATTAGCTACCAGTTTCAGCCCTTTGCCGGTGCGCCTTTTTATGTATTCGATATTCTTGGCATCATTTTCAATGTACTGTAAGAGTTCCGGATGGGCTTCGCAGATGAGATCAGGATTATCAGTATAAGACATATTGGTCAACTTGCGCTTGACCTCACAGGCGAGCGCAAATAGATTGAAGGTACGCCCGCGCCCATTGCAGGTCGCACATTCATCGGTAAAGAATTCTGATACTCCATAACGGGATTTCTTGCGGGTCATTTCCAGAAAACCCAGTCCAGTCATTCCAATAATACGAGTGTGGGCTTTATCCTTCTGCAACTCAGAGCGCAGAATCTCCACCACTTCCTCTTTATGATCCTTGGTTTTCATATCAATAAAGTCTATCAGGATAATACCCCCAATACTTCGCAAACGCAGCTGGCGAGGGATCTCCACTGCGGCTTCCATGTTCAGCTTATGTACCGTGTCTTCAAAATCATCTTTTCCTGTATATTTGCCGCTGTTTACATCAATAACAGTCATAGCTTCGGTCTGATCAAAAATCAGGTAGCCCCCGCTCTTTAACCACACTTTACGACGCAGAGCCCGTCGAATATCCTTTTCCAGGCCATATTTCTCGAATAGATCGCCTTCCTCAAACTGAACCCTAAAGTGCGCTCCGCCTTTTTTCTCGCGGATAAAATTGTTGATGCGTTCCTTCAACTTGACATTATTGATCACTACCCGCCCAATATCGCTGTCCAAATAATCCCGCAGAGTCCTTTCCAGAACATCGATATCCTCATAGAGCAAGCTGGGAGCCTTGCTGGTAGCAAAACGATGCTGTATTTCTTCCCAGACCTGCAATAGTTCCTGGAGTTCACCCAGTATCTCCTGGTCTTCAGCTTCCAGACAGGCAGTTCTAAGTATAACGCCAACACCTTCGGGCTTGTTGGCTTCTACCAGACTGCGCAAATGCTCACGGCGGTTGTCACCAGTTATTTTACGCGAAATCGAGACTTCATTTTGATAGACCAGCAGAACCACAAAATGTCCAGGTATGGTGAGGTCACCGGTGACTCGCGCACCTTTCTCAGAAAAAGCCTCCTTTTTGACCTGCACCATGATATCCTGCCCGCTTTTAACCAGGTCAAAAATGTTGCGGCTTTTTTTCAAACCAGGAGCGACAATATCACCAGCGTACAAAAAGGCATTCTTAGCCAGGCCAATATCAATAAAGGCGCAGGATAGCCCGGGGATGATATCTTTGACCTTGCCCTTATAGATTTTGCCTACATTTTCGTTAAGATCCGCCCAGAAAACTTCCACCAGACGGCCTTCTTCAACAATAGCCACCCGGGATTCCCAGGGATAAACTTCCGCAATTATTTCTCGGCTCATGACTTACCTTTCCAGCGGACTGTAAAGCCCTCCATTTATTCTGATATAATTACCTTCCCGGAACACATCTACAATCGCCTGAGTTGGAACCCCTTGCTGCTGCAAAAGATCGGTTAGTTCATCATAGCGAATGTTGAGCGGTTCTCCGGTGCCGACCCAAAACATCAGGCAAACCCCTGCCTCTGTGAGCTGGGTGTCTATTTTATAAATTCCCTTTCTAAGATCCTTGTCAACACCTTTTTTCTTACCCCGACTCGGGATAAGAAGCTCATCAGCCTTAAGAATATTTTGACATATGGTGGCAATATCCTGCTGCATCATCTGTAAAATGAAACCATAGGCGGCACAGTTGACCGCTTTCATAAGTGAGGGGGTAGTCACAGCCAACTCCCGGGCCTGTATGATATGGGCGCCCTCCGGCAAAACCCTATTCAAGTCCTGGCAAAGCTCCTCCAGATCCATCTTCCCATCCAGTTCCAGATCGAAATACTCTTTTTCACCCCAAAGTCCCACCGGCAAAACCGTTCCCATGGACAAACGGATATGGGGGTTGAACCCTTCACTGAGAGCAAAAGGGATTCGGGCACGCCGCAGGGCACGTTCCATCATGTGCATAGTCTCCAAATTCGATAAAAAGCGCAGTTCCGGCCCTATGCGATATTCTGCCCTAATGCGCACTCTCGTCTCCCCCTCTCAGGTCAATTTCCACTTCGAAACTAGGGCAAACACCACAGCCCGTGCAGTCCTCCCGGCGGCAATCCAAGGTCGGCACACCCTCCATAGCCTTCTCATTTTCTTTACGTAAGTAGTCTTTAGTTACTCCACTATCGACGAAATCCCAGGGCAGCAATTCATCAAAGGAGCGCACCCTGGAAACATAAAACTGGGGATCTAGCCCGGACTCCTCCATAGCCTTTTGCCAGTGTTCAAAGCGAAAGTATTCCGACCATCCATCGAATACGGCCCCATTTTTCCACGCCTGGTAGATCATCTGTCCCAATCTTCTATCACCCCGAGCTATGATACCTTCCAGGTAGCTTACCCGACTGTCATGGAAGCTTAGTTTTATCCCCCGGCGACGATAGCGGGTCATATAGCTGATTTTTTCCTGCAATTTTTCAATGCTGTCCTGGGGCTGCCACTGAAAGGGGGTATGCGCCTTGGGGACAAAACAGGCCATACTGGCCCTGATTTCTACCGGGCGGCGCGCATATCGATTGCCGATACCTTTGACCTCCTCCAACAGCTGCAGTATACCGTCCAGATCTTCTTCGGTCTCGGTGGGCAGCCCGATCATAAAGTAGAGTTTCACCGCCAGCCAGCCCGATTTGAAGGCCGCTTCCACCGCATCATACAACTGCTCCTGGGTAACATTTTTATTGATGACATCACGTAATCGTTGCGTTCCCGCCTCCGGTGCCAGAGTCAAAGTAGTCTTGCGTACTTTCTGTACCTCGTTGGCCAGATCGATAGAAAAAGCATCCACACGCAGAGACGGCAGAGCGACCCCCACCCCTTTTGAACCGTGTTCCGCTACCAGTCCCTTTACCAATTGGTTGACCCCGGTATAATCCAAAGTGCTCAAGGAAGCCAGGGAAACTTCCTCATAACCAGTGTTCTCCAACTGTGCCCGGGCTTGACGCTGCAAGGTCGCCACACTTTTTTCCCGCACCGGACGATAGACCATACCAGCATGACAAAAACGGCAGCCCCGTTGACATCCTCGCATTACTTCCAATACAGCCCGGTCATGCACCACCGTCATATAGGGAAGAATAGGATTGTCAGGATAGAAGGCCTTATCCAAATCAGCCACTATCGCTTTGCGCACCCTCCGGGGCACCTCAGGATAAAGAGGTTCCATAGCCGCTAGAGTGCCGTCACTATTATAAGAAACTTCATACAGAGAAGGCACATAGATCCCTTCAACTCTCGCCAAACGCAATAGTTTTTCCTGACGGGGCAGATCCCGCACCCGTTCCACTTCATCCAGAAGTTCCGGCAGAGCCTCTTCACCATCTCCGATCATAAAAAGATCGAAGAAATCACTGAAAGGCTCCGGATTAAAAGCCACCGGCCCTCCAGCCAGTATGAGCGGATCATCATCAGTGCGCTCTCGGCTAAATATCGGTATCCCAGCCAGATCCAGCATATTTAGAATATTAGTAACTGACAGCTCATATTGCAGAGAAAAACCCACTACCTCAAAATCAGTCAAGGGACGGTAGGATTCCAGGGCATACAGAGGGATCCCTTCCTCCCGCATCAGCTTTTCCATATCCGGCCAGGGGGCAAAAGACCTCTCCAGCAGATGATCGGTAGTCTCGTTGATCACCCCATACAATATCCGCCCACCGATATGCGACATCCCCACCTCATATACATCGGGAAAAGCAAACACCATTTTTACCCGACTGCTATCCCAATCTTTCTTGATAATATTTAATTCATTACCGGTGTACCTGATTGGTTTTGATACCCGGGGAAGAATGTCACGAAACAACCTATCCTTCATCATATTCCTCCGCTTCTGCCACAAAATGCCGTATTATATATATTACCATAAAGCCAGAGTGTTAACCTCCCGCAACTCTGGATGTGCTTTAGTTAGGGGGGAGCTCTGAGACTGCTGAAAGGATCCAGAAATTTCCGCCAGGGTAGGATTTCGTGGGCAGTTAGTAGGGGGCAATGCCCACATCGCCCCGCGTTCATATATCAGATATGGCACGAGTATTCCCAAGCCATACCCATATGATGATTTTGGGATTGCCAGGAGCCCGGGACGATGTGGGCATCGTCCCCTACACTCCCGTAAGACCGGCGACGGCGGATTTGGATCTTTCATGAAGAGCCCTCCACCCAGACTTATTTAGGCTCAATAACATCATCCCGAGACTCGATCACCAGTCCTTCGATATGGTGCTTACCCATTGTCTTCCGCTTTTTCCGATTCTCCTTGGTTTCCAATACCACGTCCAAATCATAATCTTCCGGGTAGAGATCCTCCCGGTCAATATGCAGCGACAAGCGTTTATTGTTGATGCGAAACTTTTTGCCCACAACCAAAACCACCAGATCGCCCTTAGCATTCTCCTCCTCGCAGACCACACCGGTACGCTGCATAGTACTTATATAGACCCGATCCCCAACTTTCAGGTTCTTCTTTTCATACTTGCTCTGCCGTTCCAACCGCGCTTGAATTTTTTCCGCTTCCTCCCGAGCGCGTTCTTTTTCCCGGTGTGCCTGAATAGCCGCTTCATCGATCAGCTTTTCGGACTGGATACCGGATTCCCACTGAAAAGCCATCGGTTTGCCATAGCTGATTTCATAAGCGTGAGCTATCAAAGCCGGATCCATGCCCAGCTTCAGAGCGATCAAGAAAGCGTGACTATCACCCCAAGTTCCGATTTTCAACCTATAAAGGGGTTGTAAACTCTCCGGGTCGAATTCCATGCATCCATTAACAAAGCCTTCCCTATGCTGAGCAAACTCTTTTATTTCTCCAAAGTGAGTGGTAGCCACAATAGTAGCTCCTCGGGCAAAGATCTCCTCCAGTACGGCGATGGCAAACCCTCGTCCTTCCGCAGGATCAGTACCCGCTCCCAACTCATCCAGTAGAATGAGAGAGCCTGAATCAGCACAGGAAAGCATGGTCAAGATGTTGCGCACATGAGCAGAGAAGGTACTCAAAGACTGTTCCATGCTTTGTCCGTCACCTATATCAGCCAGGATATCGGTGAATATCGCAATTTCGCTTCCTTCCTCCACCGGCACATGCAGGCCGGCTTGAGCCATCATGGTAAGCAATCCCACTGTCTTGAGAGTGACTGTCTTGCCACCTGTATTAGGCCCCGTAATAACCAGTGCCCGGTTTGAGCCCCCGATATGGAAATCCAGGGGTACTGCACCAGTCCCCAATAATGGGTGTCGCCCTTGTTTGATAATGCAGATGCCGGAAGTATTAAGCTGAACCGGCCGCATGTCTTGTGATCGACTGTACTTAGCTTTCGCAAACACAAAATCATAATGGGTAATGGTTTCCACATTTATCGCCAATTCCTGTCTATGACTTTCTACCTGTTCGGTCAAATGAGTGAGAATCCGGTAAACCTCCACCTCTTCTTCCGCTTTGAGCTGGGCAAACTCATCTTGAAGGCGGGTGACCGCAGCCGGTTCCATAAATACTGTAGAACCAGTGGAAGAAGTATCGACCACGGTTCCGGGAAACTTCTTGCGAAACTGCCGCTGTACCGGCACTACCAGACGTCCGCTTCTTTCCTGTATCACTGGGTCTTGCAGCATAGCGGCATAGGAATCCGATCTTAAAATGTCATTGAGCTTTTGCCGGATACGATCCTCCACAATAAGCATACGCTTGCGAACCCTGTAAAGCTCACTGCTGGCTCTGTCCGCTACGGTCTGATTGACGATGGCCCCATCGATCTGTTCGTATAAATCATCCAGCGGGAACATGGAATGGGCATACGATGCCAATCGGGGCGCCACTGATCCCAGGGCTTCCATATATTTACCCATTCTTTTCACCCCTTCCAAAAGCTTCCGACATGATTCCAATTCTCCCGGAATGAGCACAACCCCCCTGCCCAACTTGGCCATGATCTCCGGTATGTTTTCCATGGCGGGCAAAGGAACGCTCGAGTTAGCCTCCAGCATACTACGGGCTTCAGTGGTTTCGTCCATCCAATTCTTGACCTGCACATAATTGACCGATGGCTGGAGTTGCTCGATAAGATTTCGGGCGGTTTCCGTCATAGCAAAAGTCTTTATCTCAGCAATGATCTTATCGAATTCCAGTACGTTTATAGCGTTTTGGTTCATTAAAATAGCCTCCTTGATTTGGGTCGTTTCCCGACGCGACTCCCAATAAAAAAAACCGGACTGCAGCAGAACTAACGGCTGCCAAGTCCGGTACCCCAAACTTGAGCTTATTAAGGCTCAAATAACGAAGGAACAAAAAAACCGTGCACCCAGCACGGTTCCAACCATCACCTAATTATAATGATAAGAATGCCTGCCGTTGATGTTCAGCTGCAAA
>DBRE01000077.1 GCA_002305535.1 Syntrophomonas sp. UBA1376 | reverse complement strand
TTGTCTATTACTCGCACTATCATGGCATGATCTGCCTTTATCACGGCCTCCCCTTCGATGTCAACCGTGATCGATCTTTCCTGGCAAATTGCCCGGTAGCGGTCAAGCACCTCATGGCAGGCTTCTGCCAGGGATAGCTCCTCCCGTTTCATTTGCAGGGAATCCGATTCNNCGGATGATCTTATCCATTCGGTCTACATTAGCCTGGATATGGGCGGCATAATGCTCCCGCTTCTCGGTGTGGATGTTTTCCTGTAAATTCTGGGCGTACCCAGAAATAATGCTCAAAGGGGTTTTTAAATCATGGGCCAAGGCATTGGTCATTTCCTGACGCTGTTTTTCCAGTTCCTCTCTCTCCCGATAAGTTTTATAAGTTTGCCGGGCAAGGATGAAGGCCACCCCCACAAATATGGCCAAGCACGTAATCCAGACAAAGACCAATGTAGTGGAGCATCGCTCCCACATATTGATATCACGAGCTATGACCGTCCAAAAGTCACTATAATATTTTTGATCTATACCCTGAATCGTGTTCTGATAAGGCATGGACAAATAATAACGATAGGTGGTCAAGGCGATTCTTTGGGCGGGACGCTCCAGCTGTTGCATGATTTTGGTTTCTTTCAACTTCTCCGCATCGGTTACTAATTGCCGCAGCCCAGCCTGTTTTTCACTGCTGCGATAACTTTGAGCTGCCCACCAGATGCCACTTCGCTGAACAAAGGCGAACCCTATATCACCATGGGAGAAGTAAGGTAGATCCCTGGTGTTTTTGTATCCGGAAGTATAGACAATTTCATCGGTGTGGGCCCCGCCACCTGAACGGACATTGCCCTGTTCATCAAAAGTGCTGGCATACATAGGATTGACCGTTATTTTATCGGGTATGACCATTTCCCCATCTAGCCAAAAACCCTGCAAGTCAACTTCGTAAAACCAGAGATCACCGGCCTTTTTCGGCTGAAGATCGGCATGCATATAGTTTTCCAGCTCTGAAATTTGCGCTTCACTAAACCACCCACGAGGATCTAAGTATCCGTAATCTGCATCATCCAGTCGTTTTCCTTCTACATACGCTGGAAACCGGCATATCCAGTAATCATTGGTATTAAAAAGCAGTTGATAATCGCCAGTGAAAACCGCCACCTCTGTCCCTAACATAATAAAGTGATCTGTATATCTGATTAATTCCTTTTTTAGGGGAACCAGATCCATAACCTGATTATTACCATCAATATGATTCTTTAGGACATCGGCGACTTGATTATTGACACCGTTAGCATAGGTTCTGAATTCCATTCCCGCCACCTTCTGCTCTTCTGATATAACGAAAATGCTGAAGCCCGTCATCAGCAACAAGTAGATAGCCAGAAACGCACTGAAGATACGAGTATAAATGAGGCGTTTGGTGATGTTTTTCTGCATTTACCTCTCCTCCAATTTATAACCGATTTTAAACACAGTTTTAATTTGGGCGGCGCTATCGCCTAAAGCCTTGCGTAGCTTTTTTATATGGTTATCCACCACCCGGTCATTGCCATCGAAATAATATCCCCATAACCGGATGAGCATACTATCACGGCTTACGGCTTTTCCCTGATTTTCGATCAGTATCTTTAGTAATCCAAATTCCAGGGGAGCCAGGATAACCTCAGCTTCATCCACATATACGGTACATCGATAGGGATCCAATTTTATGCGACCGACGGACATCACTTCATCTCTTACCATCCCTTTGGCACGTTTCAGTAAAGCCATCACTTTGGCATAAAGCTCGGCTAGCGAGAAAGGCTTGGCGATATAGTCGTCACAGCCGAGATGATACCCATATAAACGATCATTTTCCAGGTGCCGGGCGGTAATGAAAATAATCGGAACATCACTATTTTTGCGTAGCTCCCGGCAAATGACAAACCCGTCCACCTCAGGCAGCATAACATCCAAAAGCACCAGATCATATTCATCTTCCAGACACTTTTCCATTCCCTCATTCCCGGTCTCTGCAGAGTCTATAACAATCGTCCCGTCACTTTTCTCTAAAAAGTAATCGGTGATGATCTCTCTTATTTCCGCATCATCTTCCACCAAAAGCAGACTGAAAACCATGTTTTCACCTCCAGGCCTAGTTTACCAATTAAATATATCTTTTTTATGTCCTTCTAGGTTCATTGGTAACTTTTTGTAGATAGACAGAATAAGCAGTATCTTAACTGGGCAGAGAATAAAAATAATAAGCCCGCAATATATCTTGCAGGCAAATCCCCATTTAATTACTGCCACAAAAGCCCTTCCAACTCATATCAGCAACAAAACTCTGTATTTATCAGAAAAACGGAAAACTACACATTATTTAATATAATTTCTTTGACTTATCGTAAATTTCGAATCATAATTACTTTAACAATAATATTTAAAAGGGGGCCCGGATGATGCACGAAGCAACCAAGCATCTACCAGTCTGGCGCGACTCAGACAAAGACTGGCACAATGAATTCGAGAAATATCTATCTGAGAACAAGACCCTCGCCTATATGATGCTGAAAAATGCTAAGATCTTTCAGGAAAAAATCATCTTAACCCAAAGGAATCACAAAGGCGAGTGGGAATCACTTAACTGGATCGAATTTGCCGATAGGTTTTCGGGACTGGCAAAAGCTTTGATCGACATAGGAATAGAAAGTGGTGATAAGTGCTCCATATTCGCCAGAAACTGTTCAGAGTGGGCTATTTCAGATATGGGTATTTTGGCCACACGTGCTGTCTCCGTCCCTATTTACGCCACCAACTCCAAAGAAGAAGCTGAATATATCATCAATGATGCTGAAGTAAAAGTAGTCTTTGTTGGAGATCAGGAACAATATGATCGGATTGCGCAAATAATACCTGATAACCAATACCTGAAACTAATCGTTGCCATGCGGGACAATATAACCATCGCTGGTGACAAAAGCGTTTATCTGAACCAGCTGATCGAAAAAGGCCGCCAATTGAATAATGACAAAGAATTTGAAGACCGTATCAATAATGTACACCCCGATGACATTGTGACCATTATATATACTTCGGGCACTACTGGAAACCCCAAGGGAGCCGTTCACACCCACCGCACATTCTTGTGTGGAATATTTTCATCAATGCGCTATCCGGAAGCCGGGCCTCATTATACTTCTCTTTGCATCCTGCCGTTGTCACATGTATTTGAAAGATTATGGTCATACGGATGTATGAGCATCGGAGTTAGAATTGGTTACTGTCCTGACCCAGCCGAATTTCTTGAATACATGAACCACTACAAACCACATTTCATGACCAGTGTACCCAGGATATGGGATAAAGTTTACGGTACTATCCATGCCACTATGAAAAATGCCGGCGGCATGAAGTATAAGATGTTTGAATGGGCCAAAGGAGTGGGAATCGAGGCCTATAGAAACAACAGTTACGGATTGAAATACAAAATCGCCGACAAATTGGTCTTCAGCAAAATACGGGCTATGCTGGGCGCCGAAAACTGTAATATTTATCATGTGGGCGGGTCTGCCTTTGCCCCAGAAGTAAATGAATTTTTCTTGGCAGCCGGTATCAACACCGCCATGGGCTTCGGACTAACCGAATTCTTTCCAGTTTGTGTAGGTTACAGGGATAATGCCCTCCCCGGATATTGCGGAGTTGTGATTCCTATGTGTGATGTTCGCATTTCAGATGAAGGTGAAGTACAGCTAAAAGGTGGCATGTCCATGGTCGAATACTATAAAAATCCTGAAGCTACCAAGGCAATCTTCACTGATGATGGTTGGTTTAAGACCCAGGACGTTGGCGAACTTCGTTATGTAGAAAAGAACGGTGAAAAACTAGGATATATAAAGATTACTGATCGTATCAAGGAACTTATCATCACCGCCGGTGGCAAAAATATTTCCCCGCAGCAGATCGAATCCCTTCTGGGCAATGAAATCTTTATCTCCCAGTTCGTCTGCATAGGTGAAGGAAGGAAATTCTTATCCGCCCTGGTGGTACCAAACTTCGAGATTCTAGAGGATTACTGCAAAAACAATAATATTGAATATACTTCTCCGGAACAAATCATTCAAAATCCTGAGATCTACAAATTGTATGAAAAACTAATTGAGGCAAAAACCCAAAGCCTAGGCCAGGTGGAGAAAATCAAGAAATTTGTTCTGCTACCTGAAGAGCTTACACAGGAAACAGGTGAATTGACTCCTACCCTGAAACTTAAACGTAAGTTGATCGATCAGAAATACAAAGACCTAATAGATAAATTATATGAAGAATAACATTGACTGAAGTTAACTGGAGTTTTCTAACGATCTCGCCGGGGAGGTTAGCCTCCCCGGCGAGATTTGTTTATTTAAATAATGGCCACGATAAGTCTGCTAAAACTCACCCGAGAAAGCTGGGAAACATTCTTACAACAGGTGTAGTTTACGCGCCTGGAAATTGAGTTCGTCTCGACAATCCGGATGGGCAATGGCTATCAGCTGGCGAGCCCGTTCTCTAATGGATCTGCCCTTCAACATTGCTACCCCATATTCAGTCACAACACAGTCAATATCGTGGCGCGGGGTGGTTACAATAGCCCCCGGCTTTAACTGCCAGGTGATTCGGGAAACCGGTCCAGTTGGAGTGTTGGCTAAAGATTCAAAAGCCAGAATGGAACGTCCGCCTTTAGAACGATAAGCTCCATTCACAAAATCCAGTTGACCACCGGGATGAGTATGCTGAAGATGGCCGATGGATTCAGAGCAGGCCTGACCAGTTAGATCTACTTCCAATGCTCCATTTATGGAAATCATGTTGTCGTTGAGCCCGATCACATAAGGATCATTGACCCACTCCACCCCTCTGAACTCTATACCCGGATTGTCATGGATCCAGTCATACAGTTTTTGAGATCCCATTGCAAATGTAAAAACGCATCGATCTGGCAGTAAGGTCTTTTTCCGGTTTGTTATCACTCCCTGTTCCCATAACAGACGCATGGTATCACAAGCCATTTCAGAGTGAACCCCCAAATCTTTCTTATCCACCAGAGCGGTAGCAGCTGCGTTGGGAATACCCCCTATCCCCAGCTGAATGGTAGCCCCATCCTGAACAAATTCAGCACAATATCTACCGATGATTTCTTCATTGGCATTGGGCGGAATATCAGGCAGTTGGAACAACTGCTGCTCCGCTTCCACGATGGCATCCACCTGCGATATATGCACAAAATTCTCTCCATGACTGCGGGGAACAGTACTGCTTACCTGCACCAGTACCTTTTCAGCCATTCGCATAGCAGATAAACCATAATCTGCTCCCACTCCCATGCAGAAATACCCGTGTTTATCCATAGGTGCCACCAGATGCATGGTGGTGCTCACCTTTCTTTCCAAGAAAACTTTAGCAGCGTCACAAAACCTTACCGGAGTATGATAAAACTTGCCTTCCTGTACATCACGACGGTGAATGACCGGATATCCCAAATCTACTTTCAACCCAGATTCGGGATGAATGTTCTTGATATCTGTATCATAAAGGTCGACTACATAAAAGAGTTCCACATCCCGAATGCTATCCTGACGTCGTACCAGGGCGTTCACCAGGGCGACTGGATGGCCTACTGCTACGTTGGTCAGCACGGTTGAATGGTCGGGTATTAATTTAACAGCATCATCTGCTGACATAAGCTTTTGCCGATAGAGTTCCTCAATGTTCAACTCAATCCCTCCTCACAATGGTAGCGATCCCCATGCCGCCGCCGGTACAGGCAGTTGCCACTCCATAGCGACTGCCACGTCTTTGCATCTCATAGATCAGTGTAGTCATTAACCGTCCCCCTGTAGCTCCCAGAGGATGTCCCAGGGCAATGGCACCCCCGTTAACATTGAGCCGGTTTCTATCCCAACGTAGCCCCCTCTCCACAGCTATGGTTTGGGCAGCAAAGGCTTCGTTGCATTCGATAAGATCAAGTTGATCCAGAGTCAGACCGGCTTTTTTCAATGCAAGATTGACACCTAGAACAGGTGCCTCTCCAAAATAGGCTGGTTCCACACCGCCTACCGCAAAACTCATTATCCGGGCCATGGGTCTTATGCCTAGTTCTCTGGCCTTTTCTTCATTCATCAATACCAGAGCCGAGGCACCATCATTCATACCGCAGGAGTTGCCAGCGGTAACGGTGCCATTCTGCTTGAATACTGCCGGAAGACGGCTTAGTTTTTCCAGTGTTACGTTTGGTTTTGGATGTTCATCTATATCAAAGATTCGTGCGCCCTTGCGGGTTTTAATCTCCAGAGGCAGGATCTCATCCTTGAAAACCGACATTTCTATTGCTTTCTGTGCTTTATACTGGCTTTCCAAGGCAAACTGATCCTGTTCTTCCCTACTGATCTTATATTTTTCAGCCAGCAGCTCAGCAGCCCCCCCCGAGGTCAGACCAGTCTCATGATCACGCAGGGTGGCGGCGGCATCATCTATCAGTTGAGCGTCGCCAAAGCGTAATCCCCAGCGGGCATTATATACCGAGTAAGGATAGTTGCTCATGTTTTCCACACCGCCAGTTACCACAATGCTAGCTTCCCCAGCCATGATCATCATAGCTCCTAAGTTAATGGCCTGCAGGCTCGATCCGCATTGTCTGTTTACCGTAAAGGCCGGTACTTCTACAGGTATACCAGCACGTAAGCTTGCTTCCCTACTGACGTTTAGGCAGATAGCAGGAGAATTTACATTACCGAAAATCACCTCGTCTACCTGTCCAGCATTAATACCCGCTCTTTTAACAGCTTCGGCTATTACCTCTGCCCCCAGACGGTGAATTGGAAACCCATTCAGACTCCCCCCGAAAGTTCCCACTGCCGTACGGACGGCACTTACAATCACTACCCGGCTGCCCATTACAACTCCTCCTCTCATCATCTCTATCCTGCAAAATGAATTTCAATCTAGATAAAGTGCAAATCTCATGCCAGACTGTAAACCCATAGCAATCGGGTCTAAGCAATCCTCGAATCCTATGCAATCGCAAAACGGCAAATATTCATAGCTATAAACCCTACTGGGATCTGTAACGGATGAAGATATACATGGGAGTTTTATCTTTTTGCAATTTTGCCTAGCTAATTGCATGAAATGAGATGGGCTCCAAGGCAGGTTTGTACCTATTTTCTCTTATTTGGGAATTCTCACTTTTGGAATTTCGGAGTATATTGTAGTACCCACTTTTACAATGGAGTCACGGTGAAGATTTTAGGAAAGGGGAGAGGTGATCAATGTGAATATTGAACGGGTGATAACCGACATTATAGAGAAGAACCCCCATATTGCCGCTATAATTGTTGATCGGGACGGCATTATTCGTTTTATTAACGATACCTATCTTAAAGCCCTGCAGTTGCCCCTGGATCAGGTCATCGGCCAGGATATAAGAAAAATAACCCCTTACTCGCGCACCACCAAAGCTATCGAAACCGGACGTCCTCATTTAGCCTACAACTGGAGCATACACGGGCGTCAAGGAGTAGCTTGTTCAGTTCCGCTCTTAGAAAACGGCGAAATAATCGGCGCTTTCGCCTACAGTATATTTCTGGATATTTGGGATAAGAAATTACGGGATCAAGTATTAAACGGCATTATTAATAATAAGGGATCTCCAGAAGAAGGATTTCACACCCGGTATAGTTTTGATTCTATTATCGGTAAAGACCCAGGGTTCGTTAATCTCAAATGTGTCGCCCAGAATATTGCCTATCACGATAATGTTACTGTTTTGATCACCGGTGAAAGCGGTACTGGTAAAGAGCTGTTTGCCCAGGCAATACATCAGGGCAGCAATCGCCGCGCCTTTCCCTTTGTGCGGGTAAATTGTGCCAGTATTCCCCACAATCTAATGGAGTCCGAACTATTCGGGTATGAGGAAGGTGCTTACACCGGGGCACGCCGGGGCGGCAAAGCCGGCAAACTTGAATTGGCTCACAACGGAACCGTTTTCCTTGATGAAATTGGAGAAATGCCCCTCTCGATGCAGAGTAAACTGCTGATCTTTTTACAGGAGCGGGAGTTGGAAAGACTGGGATCCAATCGCCCCATCCGCGTAAATGTACGCATCGTTGCCGCTACCAATCGCAACCTGGAAAAAATGATGCACGAAGATCGGTTCCGCGAAGACCTTTATTACCGCCTCAACGTCATCCGTATCGAAGTTCCCCCTCTGCGTTTACGTAAGAGTGATATCCCCCTGTTGGCCCACCACTTTATTTACACAATTAATCAAAAACTGTGCTTGGCCATTGATCAGCTGTCCGATCAGGCTATGGATATGCTGATGCAGCATTCCTGGCCAGGCAATGTCAGAGAATTAGAAAATGTCATTGAAAGAGGTATGATACTTGCCGATCTGGAAGATGTATCGGTGTTGATGCCGCGTCATTTATCATTTTTTTCGATTCAAACCCAGCGGCATTGGAACGAGGAAATAGAAGAAGATCCTGTGGAAATCAAGGATCTGAAGACCTTGGTCAGTGAATTTGAAAGAAAAGTTATCCAGCAGGTGTTAAGAGAGACTAAAGGAGATAAAATATTGGCGGCCAAATATCTGAATATCAATCTGTCCTCGCTATACCGGAAAATGAAGAGATACGAAATTGATTTTTGAATCGGGTAGGAGGCTACCCATT
>DBRE01000044.1:6972-7150 GCA_002305535.1 Syntrophomonas sp. UBA1376 | reverse complement strand
CCTTCTCATACTCTGGGTCAATCGTTGGAACAGGAAATATACCCATTAACCGTATCCAGTAGGGGCAGGAGGAATGCAGCATGTTAAAAGCATCAGTACAAAAGAAATTGTGGCATTTTGATCTAGACGTTTCCTTCCAGGTGGATGTGGGACAAATACTGGTCTTATGGGGCCCTTC
>DBRE01000044.1:0-6878 GCA_002305535.1 Syntrophomonas sp. UBA1376 | reverse complement strand
GTGGTTTACCAAGATGTGATGGATTCCTTCGGGGTTGGACACCTGCTGAAACGCTATCCTTCACAGCTCTCCGGAGGCGAGCAGCAGAGGGTGGCATTGATCCGAGCATTAGTAGTTAATCCCCAGCTGTTATTATTGGATGAGCCCTTTAGCGCCCTGGATCGGGAAACCAAGCTCGCTCTTCGCCAGCAACTTATCAGCCTGCACCAACAGTGGAAAATCCCCATGATTCTGGTAACCCACGACCAGGAAGATGCCCAGGAGCTGGGAGATGTGTTTATTAACATGCGCCAGGGTCAGATTGAAAGCCGGTGACGTCTTAATTACCGGCTAATCAGGAATTTCTTGGTTCCATGCCACACTTTATCACCAACTGTTCCCGACAGTTATTTGGCCCTCCTTGGCTATCACTGCCCGATGTAATGGTCCTCCTACCAATTTGTTCAACCCAACAAGGGGACGTTTTTTTTGTAGGGTTAGGTAGACAACACGGAGTTAATTAGATTATCTACGCTGAACTGACCATTGCTTACTCCGGCCATACGGCTTTCCCCGCCGAATAACTCCTGCCGAATTGCATCAATGGTATAACCACGTCTATCATGGAAGCACGGGAAGCACGGGTGGAAGCACGGGGACGTTCTTTTTGCTTCCTGGCTGGGATGATGCTAAGATTGGGAATCATGGCTTAGGGGCAATGTGATTTATGATATGCTAAAAGTGAAGCAAAATACTATCTGTAGCATCGATGGTTATGCGCGTGGCGCTATGCGGAAAATCAAGGGGGGTAACCGATGCTCCAGGATATTGAACCGAGAGTATTCCGTAATGCATTTCAAAATAGACCGGCGGATCCGCAGGACTTATTTCTTGCTTTTCAGGACGATAACGTGCTGATCCGGCAGGACAAGGATAAGCTTTGGTATCCTTCCTTTGCTGATTTTTCGGTCAGTCACCCGCAGCTGCGGCAGAAGGCTCGGTTTTTATTCACCATTGACGAGCTCAATTATTATCTGGTGGAAGAAGAGGGACTGGAGGCGGTGCCAGGCTGGGTCTATGTGAGCAATAAACGGTTTCGCTCGAAAAACTGGCGCTCCTTTATCGGGATAATCGGCTGGCAGCTCCATAGCTGGTACAATAATCACAAATTTTGCAGTCGCTGCCGTGAGCGGCTGCAACATTCGGAAATAGAACGGCTGCTTTATTGCGCAAGCTGCGGAATGAGCGTCTATCCGACCATTGCTCCCTGTGTCATTGTGGGAGTGTATGACAAAGACAGGCTACTGATGACCAAATATGCCAACCGCGAATACCGTAAATATGCATTGATCGCCGGTTTTAACGAAATAGGTGAAAGCCTTGAGCAAACGGTGTGCCGGGAGGTTTGGGAGGAAGTGGGGCTACGGGTTAAGAACATCCGCTACTATAAAAGCCAGCCCTGGCCGTTTTCCGATACACTTTTGGCGGGTTTTTTCGCCGAATTGGATGGTGCCGACACCATCCGCCTGGATGAGGATGAACTGGCGGTGGGAGTCTGGTTGTCCCGGAAAGATATTCCCGAATGGCATGAGAGTATTTCCCTGACCGGCGAAATGATTGAGGTTTTTAGGAGGGCTACGGTAGAACTATAGGAAAACACACCCTCGCCCTATGATGCTGATTTGCCGCTGGGGCAGAAGCATTGAGAAGCACTAAATACTAAGTACCAAAAGGTTTTGAATCTCCGCAAGAAGTTGACTGCTAATGTAGACGGAACCGATGCATAAAATTATCATGCTCCCTCGCGCTGAAGAGGATTTGGAGGATATCATTGATTATCTGGCACAATTTCACGCAAACACGGCGATAAAACAGTACGACCGTATTGTTTCTAAAATCCAGTGTCATCCTGAGCGGTAGCGAAGGATCTATGCTACTTACAAGACTCTTCGCTATTGCTCAGAGTGACAGTATTGAAGGATTAATTGAATTATGCAAAATCCTCTTTTACCGATAACCCCTGGACAACGCTGAGTTAATAAGATTATCTACGCTAAACTGACCATTGCTTACTCCAGCCATGCGACTTTCCCCGCCGAATAACTCCTGCCGAATCGCATCAATGGTATAACCACGTCTATCATAATCAAGAATTGCTGCGATGGTTTTTTCCAAATAGGCCAGCAGGTTATTTACCGCCTCAGCTCCGTTTTCAACTACCGCACCAATGGAGGTGAATAAGGTAAAATCTGCTCCGGCATTATCCAGTAGCAGGCGCAGTGACTCCATGATCTGGTAGACATTTTCTTCGGGCCTTAACACTTTAGGACGTTCAGATACAAATAAATCGCCGCTAAAGCACCAGCCCTGATTCTTTTCCAACAGAACTACATGGCCGGGGCAATGACCGGGGGTAGGTAGCACCTGAAAAGTGTGGCTCTTGGTCTTAATGGTTGTCCCTAATTCCTGAGCTTGGCAAGGTTGTGGATAGCCCCATGCCACTTCCTGATATGGAAAAAGCACGGGCGTCTGCTGCATAAGAGGAATCGAGTCCCGGTGAGCATAGATAGAAGGCCGCCGCTGGCGGAATAATCTAGCATTAGCTCCGATGTGGTCTTCATGGTAATGGGTGTTTACGATCTGTTCCAGAGGGTAGTTCGAGAGGAATTCGGTCAACTCATCAGCGGTATGCT
The DNA here is from genome assembly GCA_002305535.1 of Syntrophomonas sp. UBA1376. GTDB lineage: Bacteria > Bacillota > Syntrophomonadia > Syntrophomonadales > Syntrophomonadaceae > DTU018. The sequence goes on along the minus strand of DBRE01000044.1, from coordinate 4,206 downwards.
CACAGCCACTATCCACCAATAGTCCATCCACCAGGTAGGCCGCTACCCAGTAAAGGGGTTGGCCGTTAAACGTTTGGCTCAGGCGGATTTGTAAAACATCTCCATAAGGGCGGGTTTCAAGCACTTTCTCCCCTCCTGTAGATGCCCTTGGGCAAACTTATCCTGTTAGCTATTTCAATTCCTTCCATAGTAAGGTTGAGTAAGGTTGCCTCATGCACCTTTTCTCTGATTATAGCACGATAAATGCTTCATTTTCATGGAAGGATTGTTTTGAAACTGACCAACGTTGATAAGTTGTTAAGGCACAAGGAGACGTGTTGGCGCTCAGATTATTTATGCATGGAACCCATATTTTTATTTCGCCATTACCATCTTTTGCCCATCCAGGGATACTACTTTAAGCTGCATGTTATATAGCTGAGAAAGATTACTAGAAGTCATGGTATCTGCTACACTACCTACGCTTACTATACGCCCTTGATGTAGCATGATGACTTGATCCGCATAGCAGAATGCCAGGTTAGGATCATGCAGAGCTATTAGAGCCCCACTGCCTTGCTGCTCAACGATCTGGCACAGAGTTTTCATTAGAGCATGCTGATTATAGAAATCCAGATGAGCAGTCGGTTCGTCCAGCAGATAATAGCTGGCTTGCTGGGCCAAAGCTCGGGCTAGAAATACCAGTTGTCTTTCCCCACCACTCATATCCATATAGCAACGATCCTTTAGTTCAGATATACCCACCTGACGCAAAGCTGCTTCGGCCAATTGATAATCCTGCTGACTGGGGCGGGCAAACAAATGCATATGGGGATTTCTCCCCATAACCGTCATATCACGAGCTGTATAAGCGAATACCGCATTGTGCCCCTGGGGTACAAAAGCTATCAACCTAGCCAAGTGTTTCCTGGTAAAATGGCGGATATCTGTGCCATCAATAGTAATTCGGCCTTCTTCGGGCAACAGTGACCGGTTGATCATACGCAACAAGGTAGTTTTGCCCGACCCATTACGTCCCAGCAAACACACTATCTGGCCTTTATCCAGAGAAAAGCAGCATTGGTCGACAACTCGCCGTTCTCCGTAAGAAAAAGACAAATTTTCAACATCTAAGGACATGAGCTACTCCTCACTTCCATGCCTGTCCCCGGCCTTTAATAAGTAAATAAGCAAAAAACGGAGTTCCTACAGCTGCCGTAAGTATACTGATAGGAATTTCCGCCGAGGTAAGGCCGCGGGCCAAATTATCCATCAGCATAACGAAGCCGGCTCCCACCAACATCGACATGGGCATGACATAGCGATGATCTGCTCCGGAAAGCAAGCGGGCGATGTGTGGAACAACCAATCCCACCCAACCAATGGTTCCGGACACACTAACACACCCAGCTACCATAAAAGTAGCCAGGCACAGCAATAGAAACCGAAATACCTTGACATTTATCCCCAGACTGCCGGCTTCTTCATCCCCCAGTGACAGGATGTTGATCTTCCAGGCCAACAAATGCAACAACAGAAGGCAAGGCAACACTCCTATTAAAAGGTTTAATACCACGCTCCAATTAGCCCGGAAGAAACCGCCCATGATCCAGAACACAATAGCCGGTAAATCTTCATAGGGATCAGCGGTATATTTTATAAAAGACAGAGCTGCTTCAAAGAAACCGCCTACTACAATGCCTGCCAGAATAAGCATAACCACCTGATCACCGGGGCTGATTTTAGCAATGCCGTAGGCCAAAAACATAGCAATAATACCGACTATGAAAGCCAGTAAAGGAACCAGGTAAGCCATACCTACCTGACCGGAAATAATGATGCCCAAAGCTGCTCCTAAACAACATCCTGAGGACACACCCAAAATATCTGGAGATACCAAAGGATTACGGAACATACCCTGGAACAATGCCCCCGCCGCAGACAAGCCAGCTCCTACTATCCCAGCCATTATGATACGCGGTAAACGAATATAATAGAAAACACTGGTGTCAGGATGATCCAGCCAGGCATCTGGCGCAGTAGTCAACAGCTGCACCAGACGCCCTGCTTCTATATGATACCGCCCTATAAACATTGACAGGCAGAATATCCCTAATACCGCCAGACCGGCTAAAACCATTCTGATAGCATTTCGTCGATTAGCACTGCTATTTATCGGCATTGGCAGATGCACTATTCACTATATCAGAATAGGTTACACCGAAGAAATCTTTATAATACTTATCAGCTTCGGCTGCTACGTCTAAATCCTCATACAAATCAGGGTACAGTTTTTCGCTGAGCCATAAGACCCCCATGGCAGACTGTGGAATGGGGAATGTCCATTGCCCTACACTCGGGAAATTGTGAACGGAACCTGCCTGCACCGCTGTAATCGCCTTGAGCCCCGGATTCATTTTGACAGCATCTTCCGGTTTATCTTTACAGTAGGGATCCAGAATAATAACATCAGGATTCCAGCTAACTACCTGTTCCGCCGAAACCTCCTGCCATCCCCCGGTTAACTCAGCTGCAACATTTATGCCTCCAGATTGTTCAATCAAATAATGCTGGTAAAAGTCAGTACCACAACTGGACAGAAAACCATCGGCCCCTGCTAGAAAGACCTTTTTACGTTCTGATTCAGGAACCTCTTTTAATTTCTCAGCTACCAGAGCCAGAGTATCATCATAGTATTTGAGTATCTTTTCTGCCTGTGGGCTGCAACCCATTATTTCACCGATCAATAAAGTAGCCTCCCGCATCTGATCAGCAGATTCAGGAATCAAAACCACTGCCGGAATTTTTTGCTGTTCCAGCTGATTTATCAAGTTTTCACTATCTTTACCAGACCACACGAATACCACATCTGGATTGGCAGCTACTACTTCCTCTACGTTGATGCCGCTTTTTTTATCGCCCACTTGAGCCAAATCAGCTATTTCAGGATATACTGCAGTTGTAAAAGGAGCTTTGGTTGAACCAATATCAACCCCCACCAGCTTTTCCTGACCGCCCACTGCATAAACCAGGAACGTACAGGGACGCCAGGTACTTATCACCCGGTTAACTTCCAGAGGCAGAGTAACCTCTCGACCTGCCTGGTCAACAATGGTTCTGGCTTGAACCGCTTCATCGGGAGTGCTTGTTTCCACAGCAGTCTGCTGGCATCCCCCCATCAACAGCAAAGAGCCCAACAAAGCTATTAACACTACATAAGAAATATATCTTCGCTCAATTACTTTCAGCATTTTCCTCTCCTCTTTCCCTTTATTCAACCGTGAACTGAACCACGTTTTGCACCCAGTGGCTAGCATCATATCTATCCATGTCGCCAGCCGCCATATGCAAGGCTCCTTCTTCCTCAAATAAAATTACCGTGTCATCATTCATCACATATTCCAGAACAAAACTTTTGCTGTACCCATCAGCAGCAGATACGGTTAGTTTTGTAGCACCTGGTTCAGGAACCGCTTGGGACAAAATAACACGAACAGGTATACCGGAATAATCCTCGGCTTCTGTGGTACCAGAACACTGTTTCATAGCTGCCCTTACTGTTACCGTATGCTCAGCAAAATCCTGCACCTTACAGTCAAAGGAGTTCTGTACACGTCCCTCGATTCGAGCTACAGCCTGTGACGCTGTTTCTGCACCATTAACTGTTAGCGTATCATCTATGATTTCTGCAGGCTGGTTTGTTGGCTGAACTAACTCATTGCTATTCACTGAAGAAGCACACCCGCTCATTGTCAGGATAAACCCCATCACTAAAACGCCTACTACCATCAAGATCTGCCGCTTCATCATCATTACACCTCCCTCCCCCTTTTAACTCTTGTCACCACCTTCCATCAGTTTTATTGCAAAAACAAAAGACTCTGTTCCCGTGAAACAGAGCCTCCCCGCACCAAGTAAAGGGCCGAGCAAAAGCTTAGCCCCGGATTGTGACCACATCAAAACTGTCACCATATTTATTGCGATTATTTTCTTTCCGCACCGGGAGGCATAACCGTTTCCTGTTATACCCTATCGGCTTTACCCCATGGCTTTCGCTTTAGGCAGCAAAGCTCGAAAATACGCTGATAATTATATTAAATTATTATTAAGGGGAATTTCGCCATTAATTGTAATAATCCTGCTACTGCAAAAGAGTTAGGTACGGAACCCTATTTAAGCCTTATACACAATAATAATCTTCCCTTTGGTCAGGAATGACGGTACATT
>DBRE01000083.1:13606-14348 GCA_002305535.1 Syntrophomonas sp. UBA1376 | reverse complement strand
CATCGTGGTCTGATCGACAGGTGATAATTCTGAAGCGTAGCTGAAGAATCTTTACTGGTAGCAGAGGGAAAGATCCTTCGGTCGTTCCTCCCTCAGGATGACAGTTAAAAAAAGATTATTCAGGGTGATACCCCTTCGAGGCATAGGCAAAACGAAACTTTTTCAGCAGTCTTGTACCCAATCGTCAATCAGACTCGGCGCGATCCGGGTTTGCCATATTGGAGGTAAATCATGCTCGTTCAATTCTACAATGTTTCCAAGATTTACCCTAACGGTGTTAAAGCCCTAGATGACATTTCTTTGAAAATAGAGCGCGGGGAATTCATTTTCTTAATGGGCCAGAGCGGGGCCGGTAAGTCTTCCTTGATCAAAATGTTGTTCCGCGAGGAACTGCCCACTCGGGGGCAAATATTCGTAGCATCCCGGAGTATCGTGCGAATGAAGCGCGGTGACGTTCCCAAGTTGCGACGCAACATGGGCATCGTTTTTCAGGATTTTAAGCTTTTGGAGAGTAAAACGGTAGCTGAAAACATTGCTTTCGCCATGAAAGTAGTAGGTGCCAGCGGTCGCGAGATCAAGAAGCGTGTCCCTGAAGTTATCGATATGGTAGGACTCAACGGCAAGGAACAGTCTTTTCCGACCGAACTATCTGGTGGGGAACAACAGAGAGTGGGCATTGCCCGTGCACTGGCCAACCATCCTCTCATGTTGATCGCCGATGAGCCAACCGGGAATCTGGATA
>DBRE01000083.1:0-13519 GCA_002305535.1 Syntrophomonas sp. UBA1376 | reverse complement strand
AACCGTTTGCTGAGTTTTGCTACCGTATCTACGGTTACCATTTGTATTCTCATACTGGGCATGGCCGTGTTGCTGACCATGAATGCGGGGCTGTTTATGAATCGCTTGGAGTCAGATGTCCAGATGATAGCTTTTCTGGATAAGTCTCTTAACCAGAGGCAGATCAACGCAGCGCGCGATAAGATCAAGGAGATCGAAGGCATTAAGTCAGTGGAGTTTATCTCCCGGGATAAGTCCCTGGAACAACTGCAAGAGACTTACGGCCGTGAATATGATTTGAAAACTACCCTGGGCAGCAATCCGCTCCCGCATACTTTCAAAATCGAAGCCCATAACCCGCAAGAGGTCGCTCAGATAGCCCAACAGGTGGACAAGATAGCGGGAGTGTACAAGGTCAATTATGGTCAGGGTGTGGTGGAACGATTGTTCCAGGTCACCCGCTGGGTGCGCATCATAAGTATTGCTTTTATCGTGGTATTGGCAGCGGGTGCGGTCTTCTTGATAGCTACTACCACCCGGCTGTCGGTTTTTGCCCGGCGCAAAGAGATCTACTTGATGAAACTGATCGGTGCTACCGACTGGTTTATACGCTGGCCGTTTTTTATCGAAGGCATATTTCTGGGAGTGGCGGGCAGCTTGTTGGCAGTACTGTTACTGGGCCTGGGATACCAAGCCCTACTGCAAAATATTGGTTCTATGGTCATGGTCACCCTTATTAGTGACCCGGTATTACTGGGACAGATTTATTTGTCTCTGCTCGCAACCGGAGCTATATTAGGGGTTTTAGGGACTTATATTTCACTGAATCGTTTCCTGGATGTCTAAGCTTTGTTCATTGCCAGCAATGCTTAAGGAGGGTTTTGCAAGTGAGAATGGGGAGAAAATTCCTGGCGGTATCTTTGTTGACCGTCTTTTTGAGCAGTGTTGTCCTGCCGGTCTATGCCGATGAACTGGAAGACACCCGGCAGCGGTTGGACGAAGTTAGCCGGAGCATTAATGCTACCCAGGGAAAAGTAAGCAGTGCCAAAAAGCAGGAATCCAGCATAATGACGCAGATCCAAAACCTGGAGAAGGAAATCAGCCATACCCAGAATCAGATCACGGCTACCGAAGATCGTATCACCTTTCTGCAGGAGAGCATAGCCACTACCGAAGCCGACATTGAAGAAAGTGAGAAAAACCTCGCGGAAAAGAGTGCTCTACTCAGCGACCGGTTGGTAGTTCTCCATGAACAAGGGGAAGTATCCTATCTGGAAGTGTTGCTGTCCGCCATTGATTTTAAGGATTTTCTCACCCGTTATGAAATGGTCAACAGTATAATCGAGCAGGATGTGGATCTGATTGCGGCTATCAATCAGCAAAAGCATGACCTGGAGATGAAGAAAAGCGATCTGGAAGTGAAGAAGAAAGAGCTGGAAAGCGCTCTGATCCAGCAGGAATCAATGCGAGAGCTGCTGGACGGCCAGAAGCTGGAGAAAAAAGAGATCCTCGGCAGTGTACAACAGGAAAGAGCGGCTTATGAAAGGGCCTTAGCCGAACTGGAAGAGAACTCCCGTCAGCTGGAAGCCATGATCCGCAAAATGCAGGGAGGAGACGATTCTGAGGCCCTGGGAACTGGAGTTTATACTTGGCCGACTCCCGGCTATACTAACATAACGTCAGCTTATGGTATGCGATTCCATCCTATATTGAAGACCCGTAAAATGCATACCGGAGTTGATATCGGTGCACCTATGTCAGCCACCATCGTAGCAGCAGATAGCGGCAAGGTCATCCATGCCGGCTGGATGGGCGGATATGGCCAGGTGCTGGTAGTTGACCACGGTAACGGCATATCCACCCTATATGCTCATCAGTCGGCCTTCCTGGTCAGCAACGGCCAGACGGTAAACCGAGGAGATCCTATCGGTAAAGTGGGCAGCACGGGATGGAGCACCGGACCACACTTACACTTCGAGGTGCGTATCAACGGATCCTACACCGATCCCATGCCCTACATTCAATAAACGCAGGCAAGCGGTCGGGAACCCAATATGCAAGAAGAGACGGTTCTTTCTGTCATGTCAGCCTAAACTGGTTTCCTCAATTAATCTTTTATGACATGACAGAAAGAACCGTCCCTTCTTGCATGTGCTTTCCCCCTCTGTTTCCCTAGCCCTGGCAGGAGGGAATTGTAATCTGGTATAAGGTGGGATAACATAATAATTGGTTTTTATTAATACAATAGTAGTGGTGGTGAAGTTTTGAAAAACCGTGGTATATGGCGGGGACTGAATATTTTCTTCTCGGTGACAGGAATGGTGGTAGTAGCCGCCATTATTTTCCTTATGGTGACTAATGCTGCTGGGCTGGGTACGCTCTTGAGTGTAATCGGACTGGTCAAAAGCCAATCCCTTTTTGATTCCAGTACCAGTGAGATGATCGAAGGAGCTACCGCCGGTATCGTTGATTCTCTGGATGATCCCTATTCCAAATACTTGGATAAACAGACCTGGGAAGATTTACGGATTCGTCTGGAAGCCAAATTTGGCGGTATCGGTGTTTATGTTCTGCAAGACGAGACTGGTCGCTTGAAAATCGTTTCACCCATCAAGGGAACCCCCGCTTATGAAGCCGGACTTAAAAACGGTGATATCATTCTCCGCATTAACGGCGAAAGTGTGTTGAATATGAGTCAGGATGACGCTGTTCATCTGATGCGGGGAGATCCCGGTACCCAGCTGGAATTAGGGATCTACCGGGAATCCGATGGTAAGGAACATGACTACACCATCATTCGCGAAATCATAAATGTACCTTCCGTAGAAGACAGCATGCTGGATGACAGTCCGGCCATCGGCTATATCAAGCTGAACCAGTTCCACGCCCAATCAGCCACCGAGATGGCCGATACCCTTAATCGTCTTCTAAAGGATAACCGTATGGAAGGTTTGGTGCTGGATCTACGTGGTAATGGTGGGGGAGACTTTGATTCTTCCATCGATATCGCCAGTATTTTTATGGATGGTCAGGAGGTCGTGAGTGTAGTTGATGCTCAAGGTAATGAAACCGTACACCATGCTTCCGCCGGAAGTGTAGACATTCCCTTGGTAGTGCTGGTAAATGGCGACAGTGCCAGCGCTGCGGAGATTTTAGCCGGAGCCTTGCAGGATAACAAGCGGGCGATTCTAGTGGGGGAAAAGACCTATGGCAAAGGATTGGTACAGACCATCTATCCCCTGCGGGATGGCGGCGCTCTGAAACTGACCACTTCCAAGTATTATACCCCTGACGGGATCGATATCAATGAGATCGGCATCACCCCGGATTATATAGTGGAGCAAAAAGCCGATGAAACAGCCGACCTGCAGTTAGAAAAGGCGCTGGAATTGGTGAAAAAGGAGATACTATAAAGAGGCAAGATGTAATCCGCGCAAGTTAGGGCGGTCTTTCTAATGTCATCCTGAGGGAGAGAAGCGACCGAAGGATCTTTACCTCTGATACCAATAAGGAATTCTTTGGCTACGCTTCAGACAGTCTCCCACGATCCTTCGATTTGCGCGGGAGTGTACTAAATTGGTGATCCATATTACAAGACTCTTCGCTATCGCTCAGAGTGACAAAATTGAAGGTTATTGAATTAGGCAAGATCCTTAATTTCTCTATGATAGAGCGTATCACCCTGAAAAATTTTTTAATTGTCATCCTGAGGGAGAGAAGCGACCGAAGGATCTTTTTCAGCAATCTCATCAGCCTCCTCTTGCATCTGTAATAGTCGTATTAAAAGGGAAAACCGGAGAGTTTTCCCTTTTGGTGTCCTTGTTGGCTTGTCCTTGGCAAACTCCCAAGCAAAGGTGATGGAATGGAATCTATATTGATGCTGCTGGCACTCATGGGGCAAAAGTTGCTGGAGATCATAGTCACCCCATTGTTTTTAGGAATATACCTGTTGCTGTTTGTGCTGGTAGCCTGGCAGTACAAGCGCCTGGAGGACATGTCAGGAAAACTGCTGAATACCACCCGGCGCAGCTACCTGGGAGCAGCCCTGGTTTCGACCCTACTGGGGTTGGCGGGAGGTCTCCTGGGCAGTGTTTTGCTGATCCTGGTAGGGATCGACCTACTCAGTGTAGGCATTATTTATTTATGGATAGTGGCGTTGTTGCTAATGTTCATCAATCAACGCTTCCTCTGCTTTGCTTATGCTGGTGGGTTGCTGTCCTTATTGAGTTTGCTGCTGGGCTATCCGGACATTGATATCCCCCAACTGCTGGCTTTGGTAGCCGTCTTGCATATGGTGGAGAGCCTGCTGATAATGGCTAATGGGCATCTGAATCCAGTGCCTGTCTATGTGAAAAAAGGCGGGCACATCAGCGGCGGGTTTAATCTGCAGAAATTTTGGCCCATGCCTTTGATCGCCCTGATAAGCATAGGATATATGGATATAGGTAGTGGCGGAGTGTCGATGCCCGATTGGTGGCCTCTTATCAAAGGGTACTCTCCAGAATCCGCTCAGCAGGTTTATGTTCTTATGCCGGTGCTGGCCATATTGGGCTATGGCGAAATCACCACCACCAGTAGTCCGGGCCAAAAGGCGCGGGAATCAGCCCTCTATCTATTTATGTTCAGCCTCATTTTGCTGCTCCTGTCCTTAGCCAGTTCTCGCTGGGCTCCGTTATTGTGGCTGGCGGCCTTGTTCAGCCCTCTGGGCCATGAAATGGTCATTTGGATGGGGATGAGAAGTGAGAGAAATCGACATTCTCTTTATGTCAGACCGGCTCAGGGAGTGATGATATTGGATGTTCGCCCCGGTACGCCGGCGGCCCAGGCAGGTCTAAGATCTCGCGATATTGTTTTGCAGGTGAACGGTATGGCGGTAAACCATCCGGATGAATTGGCTAACATTCTGCAGTGGGCCTGGCAAGGGCTGCAGATCAAGATCCTGCGCGCTCAAAGGCCTGTGACCCTTTATATGGAGCGCCGTAAGGGCGGTTCCGCAGGTATAATCCCTGTTCCAGAGGATAATATTCCCCGCTATTTGGTGTTTAAGGACGACACCATATTTCTTACTGCCCGGCGCTGGTGGCGGTGCCTGAAAAAACGCCTGAGTGACAGTTGATTTTTGGCCTGGGCAGGTAGTGTTCACATTTTACCTCTACTCCGAATATGCTAAGGCATAATGTGACAGTCAAGGAGATAGTGACATGAGAGGTAAAGTGCGCTACGTACTCACCAGTAGTAACACCAGTCAGGGTTTTCACACCTTTTTACCCGAACTGCTGCAGGGTGTACTGAAGATTTTTGTTCTCAAAGGAGCTCCCGGGTCTGGCAAGTCTACCTTTATGCGCCTGCTGGGGGAGTCATTCTCTGAACAGGGCTATGAGGTAGAGTTATGGGTATCTGCTGCTGATCCCGTCAGTCCAGAAGGAGTTCTGATCCCGCAACTGAAGGCTGCCGTGGTCAATGGAAGTCTCTCATCTCCTATTGATCCCCGCTATCCGGGTGTCACCGGGGATATTATTTATCTGGGTGATTATGGAGATAAGCTGTTTATTCAGAGCTATAGTCAGGAGATCATCAAGCTGTGTGATGCTCAGGAGAAGCACCGCCGTCAGGCGACCATGGTTTTGAAAAGTGCGGCGGCCATAAAGGAAACCATTAAAAAACAGGCGGCTGCTTATCTGGACTTGGAAAAGGTGCATCAAGTGGTGGGACAGTTGGCAGAGGAAATCCTGGAGGGGGCTCCCGCGGAAAAACACTATTTTGCCAGTGCGGTCACTGCTGAAGGAATGATAAACTATATGGATGAAATCAGCTGTGCCTGTAAGAAACGTTATGTATTCCAAGGTCCGGCTGGCAGCGGCAAATCAACGGCCATACTGGGTTTGGCGGCCCGGGCCCAGAGCAAAGGTTATTCCCTGGAGTATTATCACTGCGGACTGGAAGCCGACAGTATACAGATGATCATTATTCGCAACCTGGAGATCGCTCTGGTAGACGCCGGTCTACTGGAACTGTCGGTCAAACCCTGGGATGTAGTAATAGACATGAGCAGTTGTCTGCAGGATTATGATGCGGATGAGTTGGTGCATGAATCCAGTGAGTCACTGCGGGAGTATGAAACTCTCATATTGGAAGCCCAGCAAGAATTGGAACAGGCCCATCGCTGTTTGAAAGACCTGAAAAAAATCTATGCTCTGGCCATGGATTTCGAAGCCCTGGATAACAAGCGCCTGCAAGTTCGGGATGAAATCACCAGATCCAGTTAAATAGATGGACGGCGCAAGTTAGGGGACGGTCCTTNNAAGGACCGTCCCCTAACTTGCGCGGATTCGCAAATACCTTCTGTTTGGGACAAGATTTAGGTTGGCCTTTGCTAGGTAAGTCTGATATATTAATATTCTTATAGAGGCATTGTAAGGGAAGTGACAGCTTTGCCAGAATTTCGAATTCATTCTGAATACCAGGAGAAGGGTGACCAGCCGGAGGCCATCCGTAGTCTGGTGCAGGGCCTGAAAAGCGGGTACCGGGATCAGACCTTGCTGGGGGTGACCGGCTCAGGAAAGACCTTTACCATGGCCCGCATCATTGAGGAAGTGCAGCGGCCCAGCTTGGTCATGGCTCCCAATAAAACCCTGGCAGGACAGCTTTACTCCGAGTTCAAGCAGTTTTTCCCCGAGAATGCGGTGGAATACTTCATCAGCTATTATGACTATTATCAGCCCGAGGCTTATGTGCCCCAGACTGATACCTATATTGAAAAAGACTCCTCCATAAATGATGAGATCGACAAGCTGCGCCACTCGGCTACAGCTGCCCTGCTGGAACGGCGGGATGTCATTATTGTGGCCAGTGTTTCCTGCATCTACGGACTAGGTGCTCCGGAAGATTACTATGCCATGGCTCTATCCTTACGTCCCCAGATGGAGATCTCCCGGGATGAGGTTTTGCGCCGTCTGGTGGAAACCCATTATACCCGCAATGAAGTAGCCTTCACTCGGGGGCAATTCCGGGTGCGGGGAGATGTGGTAGAGATATTTCCGGCCTCCTCAGGGGAACAGGCTCTGCGGGTGGAGTTTTTTGGGGATGAAATCGACCGCATCGTGGAGTTTAATCCTTTGACCGGTGAAGTACTGGGACGTCGCCTCCATGCTTTCGTTTTTCCGGCCTCCCACTATGTCACCAGTCGGGAAAGAATGCTGGAAGCCGCCGGCGAGATTGAGATGGAACTGGCCCAGCAGCTGGAGAAATTTCAACAAGAGGGCAAGCTGCTGGAAGCCCAGCGTATTGAACAGCGCACCCGATTTGACCTGGAAATGATAAGAGAAGTGGGCTACTGCAAAGGGATCGAAAACTATTCCCGCTATATTACGGGACGAGCCCCGGGCGAACCGCCCTATACCTTGATAGACTTTTTCCCTGAGGATTTCTTGCTGTTTATGGATGAATCTCACATCGGAGTGCCCCAGGTGCGGGGTATGTATGAAGGTGACCGGTCACGCAAGCAAAACTTGGTCGAATACGGTTTCCGCTTACCCTCGGCTCTGGATAATCGGCCTCTGAAGTTCGCGGAATTTGATGAAAAGATAGGCCAGGTGATTTATGTTAGTGCTACCCCGGGAGATTATGAGATCACCCACAGTAAGCAGGTAGCCGAGCAGATCATCCGCCCTACCGGCTTGATTGATCCACAGATCATAGTGCGGCCCACTGAGAATCAGATCGATGATTTGATCAAGGAGATCCGTACCACCGTAGCCCAGGGATTTCGCGTCTTGGTCACTACTCTGACCAAACGCATGGCTGAGGATCTGTGCGATTACCTGTCCGATGCCGACTTGCGGGTGAGCTATATGCATTCGGACATTGATGCCTTGGAAAGACTGGAGATATTGCGTGATTTGCGCAACGGGGAATTCGATATATTGGTGGGTATCAACTTACTGCGAGAAGGTTTGGATCTGCCGGAAGTAGCTTTGGTGGCTATCCTGGATGCTGACAAGGAAGGTTTCCTGCGTTCGGGACGATCTCTGATCCAAACCATTGGCCGGGCAGCCCGCAATGTGGAAGGCCGGGTCATTATGTATGCGGATACGGTCACTCCCTCCATGCAGACTGCTTTGGAAGAGACGAACCGGCGCCGCACCAAACAGATGGAATACAACCGGAAGCATAACATAACTCCGGAGAGTATAAAGAAGGCCGTCCACGCGTCCATAGAGGCTACTATAGCGGAAACACCGGCGGAATACGACATCCTGGGATTTAACCACCTGCCCAAAAAGGAACGTCTGCGCTTAGCGCGAGAAATAGAAGAAGAAATGCGCCAGGCTGCCGAAAATCTGGAGTATGAACGAGCCGCCCAACTGCGCGACCTGATCAAAGAACTTACCTCCGCCCCGCCGGCTAAAAAGAGCCGCCGCAGGCGGTAGTTAGCAGCGCAAGTTAGGGGACGGTTTGAGAGTGCTGAAAAACCAAAACTTTCGCTGGAGTATTAGTAGAGATACTGGTGACTGCTGACAAAGCTTTCGGTTTGAGTTTAGGGATTGCCGCGCTACGCTCGCAATGACAGCTTTCTAGTGTCAATTTTTCTATGATTAGAGCGTTTACCCTGAAAACCTTTTTAATTGTCATCCTGAGGGAGGAACGACCGAAGGATCTTTCCCTCTGATAACGATAAGAATTCGTAGGCTACGCCTCAGACAGTCTCCCACGATCCTTTGGTTTGCGCGGGAGCGAACTAAACTGGCGATCCATTTTGATAGGAGAAGAGATTATGGCTAGAGATTATATTTATGTGAAAGGTGCTCGGGAGCATAATTTGAAAAACATCGATGTGACTGTACCACGGGATCAGCTAGTGGTCTTTACCGGGGTTTCCGGATCCGGCAAGTCCAGTCTGGCTTTTGACACCATCTATAGTGAAGGACAGCGCCGCTATATGGAATCACTGTCTACTTATGCGCGCCAGTTTTTAGGGCAGATGGACAAACCGGATGTAGATTATATCGAGGGTCTGTCTCCCTCTATTTCCATTGATCAGAAATCCACTTCCAATAACCCCCGTTCCACCGTGGGGACGGTAACAGAGATCTATGATTATCTGCGCTTGCTGTTTGCCCGAATCGGCCGGCCTCATTGTCCTCATTGCCATAAGCCTATCCAGCGGCAGACCATTGATCAGATCGTAGATACCCTACTGGAACTGCCCGCCAACAGCCGCATCAAAGTTCTGGCTCCTGTGGTTATCGGACAGAAAGGTGAACACCGCAAAGTCCTGCAGAATCTTTTTAAGGATGGGTTCGTGCGGGTGATCGTAGATGGCTATGAATACACCTCTGATGAGGAGATCGAACTGGCCAAGAACAAGAAGCACGATATCAAAGCGGTGGTGGATCGCCTGGTCATCAAAGAGGATGTTCGCAGCCGTCTGGCCGAGTCGCTGGAATTGGCTTTTGAACTCAGCGAAGGAACCATAGGGATCCTGTGGCTCAAGGATGAGGGAGAAGAAGAGATGGTCTTTAGTCAGGAGTTTTCCTGTCCGGAATGTGGTTTTAGCCTGCCCGAACTGAGCCCGCGCATGTTCTCTTTCAACAATCCTTTCGGAGCCTGCCCGGAGTGTGACGGACTGGGCTGGAAGCGGGAGATCGATCCCAGTTTGATTTTGGATATGGATAAGAGCCTGGAAGATGGCGCTATTATTCCCTGGTCCAACAACTTTTTTACTTACTATAATAAGATCTTGGCGGCGGCCGCTCAGAAGTACAAAGTTCCTCTGGATCGCCCCTTAAAGGAATTAGACCAGAAACAGATCGACTTTCTTCTCTATGGAAATGGGGGCGAAAGGTTTGAAATCACCTATACCAATTCCTATGGAGAGACTGGTAAATACCGTTCCAGCTACGAAGGAGTGATCAATAACCTCAGCCGCCGTTATATGGAGACCCGTTCCGAATATGCCCGGGAGGATATCGAAAAGTACATGACTTATTCTATCTGCCCCCGCTGTCAGGGCAAACGCTTGCGGGAAGAGATCCTGTGGGTCTTGGTAGGGGACAAGTCTATCAATGATGTTACTGCCTTATCAGTGAGCGAAGCAGTCAACTTTTTTGAACAGCTGCCCCTCAATGAGCGGGAGACTATTATTGCCCGCCTGGTCGTCAAAGAAATAAAAGAGCGCCTGCGTTTCTTGATCGATGTGGGCTTGGATTACCTGACACTGGATCGTAAAGCCGGCAGTCTGTCCGGGGGCGAGGCCCAGCGCATTCGTCTGGCTACCCAGGTAGGATCCAGTCTGGTAGGGGTACTGTATGTTCTGGATGAACCCAGTATTGGCTTGCACCCCCGGGATAATGAGCGTTTGCTGGCTACTCTCAAACGGCTGCGTGATCTGGGCAATACTGTTATCGTGGTGGAACACGATGAAGACACCGTCCGCAATGCTGATCATGTCATAGACATCGGCCCTCTGGCCGGAGTGCATGGGGGCGAAATTGTAGCCCAGGGCACTGTAGAGGACATTCTAGCCTGTGAAAGGTCGCTGACCGGTCAGTACCTGTCGGGTCAACTGGATATTGAGCTGCCGGCACAGCGGCGCAGCGGCAATGGCTCCAGTCTGGTCATCAAAGGAGCCAGTCAGCATAACTTAAAAGACATAGATGTGACCATACCATTGGCTAAAATGGTGGTCATCACGGGAGTATCAGGCTCAGGCAAGAGTACTCTGGTAGAGAGTATCCTCTATCCAGCCTTGATGAAACGATTGCATGGCGGCCGTCATCGTCCTGGAGCCCATCAGAGCATCGAGGGTCTGCAGGCGATAGACAAAGTGGTGAATATCGATCAGTCGCCTATCGGCCGGACACCCCGCTCCAATCCAGCCACTTACACCGGAGTATTTGACAACATCCGCGAATTGTATGCCGAAACTGCCGAAGCTAAGGTGCGGGGCTATAAGCCAGGGCGTTTCAGCTTTAATGTCCGGGGAGGGCGTTGTGAAGCCTGTAGTGGAGATGGCATCATCAAAATCGAAATGCATTTTCTGCCCGATGTCTACATTCCCTGTGAAGTCTGCAAAGGCAAACGCTATAATCGGGAGACCCTGGAGGTCAAATATCGCGGCAAGACCATCGCCGATGTGTTGGCCATGACCGTGGACGAAGCGGTGGATTTCTTCGAAGTGATACCCCGTATCCATCGTAAACTGAAAGTGGTGCAGGATGTGGGACTAGGCTATATCCAACTGGGGCAACCAGCGCCTACTCTATCTGGCGGAGAAGCCCAGCGGGTCAAACTGGCTACCGAACTGTCCAAACGCTCCACCGGCAAAACCCTGTATATACTGGATGAGCCCACTACCGGATTGCACAAGCACGATGTCAAGCATCTGTTGGGAGTTCTCAACCGCTTGGTGGATGCGGGCAATAGCGTGCTTATAATAGAGCATAATCTGGATGTGATCAAATCGGCGGATCATCTGATCGACTTGGGACCGGAAGGTGGAGAAAAGGGCGGACAAATCATAGCCGAAGGCACTCCCGAACAGGTGGCCCAGTGTCCCGCCTCCTACACCGGCCATTACCTGCGACCAGTATTGGGCCTGGATGAGGGGCCAAAGCAGGTGTGGGTCTCATGACCAGTGAAGAATTAAAAGCCCGCTTGAAAAACGTCCCCCTCCAACCGGGTGTGTATATGTACAAAGATCAGAGCGGTCAGGTCATTTATGTAGGCAAAGCCAAAGCTCTGCGTAATCGAATGCGCTCGTATTTTCAGAGTAGTGAGCACTTACATCCCAAGGTACGGGCCATGATGGCCCGGGTGGATGATTTTGATTTCATTGTCACCAACACGGAAGTGGAGGCCTTGATCCTGGAGAACAACCTGATCAAGGCCTATCAGCCCCGTTACAATATCGATCTGCGCGATGACAAAACCTATCCCTATCTTAAGATCAGTATTGCGGATCCCTATCCGCGAGTCTACATCACCCGGGAAAAAAGGGACGGGGTTTCTCGTTATTTTGGCCCCTATACTGATGTATCTTCCCTTAAAGAAACCCTACGCCTCTTGACAACCTTGTTTCCTCTGCGTACCTGTAAGACCCTGCGCCCGGCTCATCGGCCCTGTTTGAACCGTGATCTGAAAAAATGCCTGGCACCCTGTACCGGGGAGGTATCTGTAGAGGATTACCGGCAAATGGTGGAGCAGATCATCGCTTTTTTGGAGGGAGACAGCCGCGAAATGCTGCAGGCCAAAGAAGTGGAAATGAAGGCTGCCGCCGCTGACCTGGAATTTGAAAAAGCCGCCCGTTTGCGTGATCAAATCAATGCTATCCACAAAATCGGGGAAACCCAGAAGGTGCACCTGCAATCTCCTTGGAATCTTGATCTGGTAGGAATAATTGTGGGTGAAAAGGACAGCTTGGCCCTGGTTTTTAAGATCCGCAACGGTAAGATCATTGCCAAAGACACCATCTGGCTCAATCGTCCCACCGGTCAGGAGGAAGCTGAGTTGATGGGGCAGTTCTTACGCCGCTATTATACAGATAATACCGATATACCCAGGGAACTGGTGGTCAACACATTGCCCGCCGAACAGGAATTGCTGGAAGAATGGCTCCAAGGCGTGACTGGCCATCGGGTCAGTATCAAAGTGCCCCAGCGGGGGGATAAACGCAGTCTGTTAGAAATGATAATGGAGAATGCGAACCTGCTCTGGAAGGAGCGCTATGAAAAGGACGCTCGCCAACAGGCGGTGTTGGTGCATTTGAGCAAGGTGCTGAAACTACCGGTAGTACCAACACGTATCGAATGTTACGATATTTCACATCTGGGAGGGCAGGAAACGGTGGCTTCCATGGTGGTCTTCACCGATGGGGTGCCTGATAGCAGTGCTTATCGTCGTTTCAAAATGAAGCAGGATCAAAACGACGATTTTGCCTCTCTGCGGGAGACCTTGCGGCGCCGTTTTCTCCAGGCCCAGCAACAAAATCCTGCCTTTTTGCCAGAACCCGATCTAATTGTCATTGATGGGGGACTGGGGCAGGTAAATGCCGTGCAGATAATCTTGGCTGAACTGGGAGTCGACATTCCCCTCATTAGTTTGGCCAAGAAAAATGAGGAAATTTACCAGCCGCAACGGAGTGAACCACTGGTGCTGCCACGCCGTGATGAAGGCCTACGCCTTTTACAGCGACTGCGGGACGAGGCTCATCGTTTTGCGGTGGAGTACAACCGGCAGCGCCGCACCCGGCGTATGACTTCCTCCGCTCTGGATCATATTGAAGGTGTGGGGCCGCAGCGGCGCCGAGCCTTGTTGAAGCAGTTTGGCTCTGTAAACGGTATAAGAGAAGCCTCCCTGCAGGAACTGGCAGCAGTTCCCAGTATGAATCAAAGCGTAGCCCGGCGCGTTTACGAATATTTTCATGGTACGATCACCCCCTAAAACGACTATTACCCATAGAAATATGGTAGAATAATGCATAATCAGGGCAATAATATCCCTGCTTCAGTCTACATCAGCGCAAGTTTGGGGACGGTCCTTG
>DBRE01000117.1:25664-27320 GCA_002305535.1 Syntrophomonas sp. UBA1376 | reverse complement strand
CTTGTGAGTGAAGTGTACAGCGATCCACTGGGGCAGTGGTTTTTGAAACGAGGCCGACAATTGTGGATGAGTCGAGCCAGCTCAACTCTGGAGGAACCTGCTCATAACTACCTGATGTGCACCGGGGATAATTTGCCGCCTGCTGATATTCATAACCGGCTTCGTATAGACTTGAAGCAAGCAATAGTCTACGGTTCCCAGGGAACAGTATTCTTGACACCTACCGAGACCCGGCTGTTAGCGTGTCTGGCTCGGCAGCCGGGAGTAACTGTGGCCAGGGACATCCTGTCTGAAATCATAAGTCAGGATTATACCGGTGCGGTATGGACAGATCCCAAACACCACATTCGCAACTTACGCATCAAATTAAATGATGATCTCTCCCACCCCACCATAATCCGTACTAGGCGCGGATTAGGCTATTATTTGGATAAAACCATTAAGGGGCAAGTGATATGGTGAGGGCTGACCCTTTAGCTATATAATGTTATAGTAGTTAAAGGAAAATGAGTGCAGCAGGGGAGGATTATATTTTGAAAGCAATGATCATGGCAGCGGGGGTGGGATCACGTTTGATGCCGCTTACTAGCGACGTTCCTAAACCAATGATACCCATGGCTAATCGTCCTTTGATGGAGAGCATTGTGGAGCTACTGTCAGAACATGGCGTTACAGAGGTTATTGCTAACCTACACTATCATGCCGACAGTATTGCAAATCACTTTGGGGAATCTCCCCGGCCAGGTATGAAGATGATCTATTCTCGCGAAGACGAATTAATGGGAACTGCCGGCGGTGTTAAGAAATGCCAATGGTTTCTTGATGATACCTTTGTGGTGATGAGTGGCGATGCCCTAACAGATGTGGATCTAACCAGCCTTATACAGGAGCATCGGCTCAAAGGAGCCTTAGCGACCATTGCTGTCAAAACTGTCGATGAGGTTGAAGAGTTTGGCGTGGTGGTCAGTGATGCTGATGACCGTATTACCAGTTTTCAGGAAAAACCCACTCAAGAAGAAGCCTTGAGCAATCAGGCCAATACGGGTATTTACATATTTGAACCAGAGATATTCGATTTTATACCTGCTAGGCAGTTTTATGATTTTGGCAAACAGGTCTTTCCCCACCTGGTTAAGATCAAAGCCCCATTTTATGTGGCAGTTACGGATGATTATTGGTGTGATGTAGGTAATCTCGACACATATCGCCAAGCCCATTTCGATGTTTTGCAGGGGAAGGTCAGATATGCAGCCGCTGGTACTGCCAAGCGAACTGATACAGCCAGGGTTTTGATTGGTGAGGGTGCCGTGATAGAAGAGGATGTTCAGTTATCTGGCAATGTGGTGATTGGAGCAGGCTGCCATATCGGCCGGGGAGCTTTGTTGAAAGAATGTATCCTGTGGGATCAGGTACAAGTGGGTGCAGAAACCCAGCTGCAGGGATGTATTCTAGGAACTGGTTGTCAGGTAGGCAGACAGTCCCAGCTGGGAGAGGGAACCGTAATAGGTTCTGGATGTCAGATCAAAGCCAAGAGTATCCTGGGCAATGGCCATAAGGCCTCTCAGGATGAATCAGGCCAGTTGCGGATAGATTAGAGTTCAGATAACAGAACACTAAACAACTCAAATGTCCCTGCCCAAAATCCGATAACCCCGA
>DBRE01000117.1:4550-25656 GCA_002305535.1 Syntrophomonas sp. UBA1376 | reverse complement strand
ATCCTTCAACCCTTTTCATACTCTAAGCGGGGTAAAATCATTATTCTTCGGACTTTAGAAAAGCTCATAGTTTTATTCGGTAGTCAAAATATAGAAGGATTTGTGGGTATTTTGTAGAAATGGTATTTTATTATGATATGAACTCGAAGGGCTTGGTATTGGAACTGGAGGGGTGGAATTGGAAAGCCAAAACTTAATGGTGGAAAACATGGTAAAAACCCACCGACGTGTGTTTATTGCCATAATAATAATTGAAGTACTGGCTAATCTGGCTACTCTGGGTATCTATTTTTCCGGCACTGGATCCAGTGAGCTGACGATGACCAGTATATTGTATGAGATAGGTGCAGCAGTTATAATCATATCGCTTACCTACCTGGTGGTGTCCCGTAATCCAACCGCGGCTTGGAGCAAATATCTGACCATATTAATGACGGGACTTAACACTTTTGCATTTGTAATTACCATGACTGGTTCTACGGAGATGTTTGCGGTCTTTTATCTGGTGTTGGCCTTAGGAGTTTTATACTTCGATATGGGAGTATGTATTTTCTCCACTGTGCTGGTAGTAATTTTGATGACAACTGCGTTCCTGATCAATCCAAACATAATCCCGGAAGGCAGCGTAGGGGCAACCATTGGGGTAAGGTACTTTTTATTCATATTTGTTGGTATTGCTTCGGGCTTTACTACCAATGTTGCTCACAAACTATTACAGGTATCCATCGAAAAACAGCAGGAGGCCCATGAACTTACCAATAGTTTGCAGGCTATAGCTCAACAGATAAGCACGGAGGCAGGAATATTAAATGATAATGCCTTGACTGTACGCAACCTGGCCAATGAAACGGGTGAGGCAGCTGCTCAGGTCAGTATGAGTGTCGAAGAAATGGCCAATGCCGCCATTGAAGAAGCACTCCACGCTGGCAAAACCAGCGAAGTAGTGAGAGAAATGGCTCAGGCTATAGAAAGCAGCGGTCAAAGCATTCAATCAGTGAGTCAACAATCCAACCAATTCAACCAGATCGTCAACAATGGCATGAAGACTATGGAAAAGCAGGCTTCTTATATGCAAGAGAGCAGTAAGGCTCAGCAAATGGTCAGTGAAGCGGTTCATGAACTGAATTACAAATCCGGGCAAATAGTTACCATTGTAGAACTGATAACCGGTATTGCTGACCAAACCAATTTGCTGGCTTTAAATGCGGCCATCGAGGCAGCGCGCGCTGGTGAAGCCGGTCGCGGATTCGCCGTGGTAGCGGAAGAAGTGCGCAAACTGGCGGAGGAATCAGCCCAGGCAGCTCAAAACATTTCCCAGTTGATCAGCGAGATACAGCAGGGCATGCAGTCCACTGTCCAACAAATCGACCGCTCCAATCAGATCGCTCAGCAGCAAGATGAAGCCGTACAGGAAACACTGCAGATGTTTGCTCAGGTAGATGAGGGTGCGGGCAATATAGACCGAGCTATCCAGGAGTTGTCAGCAATTCTGGAGGAGATCCTGGCTTCAACTGATGATGTAGTACGAGAAGTAGAAAGTATCTCGGCATCTACTGAAGAGGCAGCGGCTTCCAATCAGGAGATAACCGCTTTGGTAGCCCAACAACACGATGCTGTTGGTAGTGTAGCTCGAGCAATAGGAGAGATTGAACAGTCAGCTACCAAGTTGAAAGACCTGGCCCAGCAGTTTAATTAAAGATACGGGAGACAGGGGGACGTTTACCTTCCCCCTTTTTCTTTTTCTTTGGGCTCTAATAACCTGGCTCGAAACCAATGACAAGTTGTATTTCCCCCGCATCACGAAAGACTTCTTATTGTCATCCTGAGGGAAGAACGACCGATGCAAGATGGGGCGATGCTCACATCGCCCCTACTGGTTTCATTGCTTTTATTGAGCCTGCAGTAAGTCCCTGAAGCTTTCTTCCAGGGCATTGAAATCATCTGAGGTGATCATACCCAGCACTTCTTGGTTTACCGGTGTCATGCTGAAAATCCGATAACTATCGGCTTCTTTGATCAATATAGCCATTTCCAGGCTTATTTCCGTACCGTTTTCCCGAATAGAGTACACCACCAGGGCGCTGTTATCCCCCTGGCGGGTGTATTCAGAAAGTACTTCTACGCTCAAATTATCAGCCAGGGGATTATTCTCTTCTTGTTCAGCGATTACCTGACTTACGTCAGCAGTGATTTCGTCCCTTTTGTTTAACAGTTCAGCGGGAGCTAGTGAAGTATATTGAGGCAGCAACTGCACTGACCAAAATACACTTAAGTTTTCGGCTACCGTTTCAAAATCACGCTGGAAATAGGCAGTGTAGAAATCTTCCACCACTTGTTCAGGATCAGAGACATCCACAAATGCAGCATAATAGTACATAGCTGCCAGAATGACTATAATAATTACATAGATAAATTTTGGTACCCCTGCTGGAGTTGTGCGTTCCAAGATAAAACCTCCTAGGCCCTATCGGGCATATTACCTATCGATTATAGCAAAAAAAGGAAGCTGATACAATGTTGAGTCAAAGGAGACTATCTCAATGCCAATATATGTAATAGGTGGGGGGCCTGCTGGTATGATGGCTGCTTGCTCGGCGGCTTATCATGGGGCCTCCGTGGTTCTGTTGGAAAAAAAGGATCGGCTGGGCAGGAAACTGAGTATCACTGGCAAAGGCCGCTGCAACCTTACCTCATCATTGGATCTGGATCAGTTTGTGCAAGGTTATGCCGGCAATGGCAGGTTTTTGTACAGTGCCTTGCATGCTTTTTCCAATCAGGACTTAATGGATTTCTTTCGCTCGCGGGGATTGCAATTGAAAGTGGAAAGGGGCCAGCGGGTGTTTCCGGTATCTGACCAGGCCCATGATGTGGTACAGATCCTGGAGCAGGAACTTCACCGGCTGAAGATAGAGGTGATCACAGAAGCCCGGGTTGACTCATTAAAACCCCGGGACTTGGGATTTACCATAAAGTGTGGTTCCGTACGGTATCAGGCTGCCCGAGTGATAGTGGCTACCGGGGGTCTGTCCTATCCTGGAACCGGCTCGACTGGTGATGGCTATAAATGGGCAAGCACCCTAGGCCATCGAATTATCGAGCCGCGTCCTGGGCTGGTGCCCTTGGTTGCCCAGGAAGACTGGATCCCCTCCCTGAAAGGACTCAGCCTGAAAAATGTGCGAGCTTCTGCCTATAGTGCTGATGGCAAACGGATCAACAGTGAGTTTGGGGAAATGCTGTTTACTCACTTTGGATTGTCTGGTCCTATAATTCTTAGTATGAGCAGGGATATCGGCGATCAGCTGCAACGAACCGGACAGCCGGTAAAAATGAATCTGGACTTAAAGCCGGCCTTAACTTTTGAACAATTGCAAGGTCGATTGCAGAGGGATCTGGATCGCTTTGCCCGTCGCCACTTTATCAATTCCCTGGATGAGCTCCTACCCCGCAAACTTATCCCGGTGATAGTCGGTTTAAGTGGTATTGAACCTCATCAGGAAAGCGGTCAGATCAAAAAGGAACAGCGGCGCCATCTAGCGGAACTGCTAAAATCTCTGCCGGTAACCATAACTGCTACCCGTCCCGTGACAGAGGCTATTGTCACCGCTGGCGGGGTCGACACGAAAGAAGTTGATCCGCGCACTATGGAATCCCGTTTGCACAAAAACCTGTATTTTGCCGGCGAGATTTTGGATGTAGATGGGTACACGGGCGGTTTTAATTTACAGGCAGCATTTTCAACCGGGTACCTGGCTGGCTGGCATGGTGCCAACATGGAATAAAGACCGAATTATCCGACTTTTGCCCCCTCGGTTGCGTTGACCGAATGCGGGAACCGTGCTAATATTTGATAGAATATACATTATTATATAAGCGTTTGGAGGAACGGGGAAAATGGCCAAGATGTCTGCAAAGTACAAGGGATCGAATGATTATATTGCTTCTGATGAATTGATGAACAGTGTTAATATAGCCATCGCCTTGCAAAAACCTCTGTTGATCAAAGGAGAGCCAGGAACTGGTAAAACCATGCTGGCTCAGAGTATTGCTGATTCTCTCGGGATGGATCTGATTATTTGGAATATCAAGTCTACCACCAAGGCTCAGGAAGGCCTGTATGTGTATGATACAGTGCAAAGGCTATATGACAGCCAATTCAAGGATCATGATGTGGCTGATATCAAACAGTATATCAAGCTGGGTAAGTTGGGAGAGGCCTTCATGGCTGAAAAGCAGGCAGTTTTGTTGATCGACGAGATCGATAAGGCTGATTTGGAGTTTCCCAATGATCTGCTCTGGGAATTGGATCAGATGAGCTTCTATATTCCAGAGACTAGGGAAACTATTACTGCCCGGCATCGCCCCATCGTAATAATTACCAGTAATGCTGAGAAGGAGTTGCCCGATGCTTTCCTGCGCCGCTGCATTTTCCACTACATTGCCTTCCCGGATGAGGAGGGAATGGAACGTATTGTACGTGTGCACCATCCCCATCTGGAAAAACGTCTCCTGGAGCAGGCCATGGAAACCTTTTACAGCCTGCGCAATGTTCCCAATATCCAGAAGAAACCCAGCACTAGTGAATTGATCGACTGGTTGCAAGCTCTGGTGGTAGGAGGTATTAATCCTAACCGCATTAAAAAGGAACTGCCCTTTTTAGGGGTACTGCTTAAGAAGAATGAGGATTTGGATGTCTTACTGAATCAGTTGCAGGGTAAGACCCAAGCTAGTCGACCCCAGACCTCATATAGTTCCTTGAACCGTTATCGTTATTAAGGGCATAGGAAGGATATTCATGTTTACCAACTTTTTTTATACCCTCAAAAACTTCGGAGTGCCGGTCTCCATGAACGAGTGGCAGACGGTTTTGGAAGCCTTGGAACTAGGTATGGCGGGTTCCAGCCTGACCGGTTTCTATTATCTGAGCCGGGCTCTTTTGGTCAAAACCGAGGCCCACTATGATCGCTTCGACATGGCTTTTGCCACCTTTTTTGGAGACATTGAGACTCCGGAAGGACTGCCTGAAAAAATATGGGAGTGGTTGGACAAGGAGCTTCCTCAACTGGAGATTACCGATGAGATGCGCCGCCAACACCGCCAGCTCGATTTGGACGAATTGAAACGCATGCTGGAAGAAAGGCTGGCTGAACAGAATGAGGAACATCATGGCGGCAACCGCTGGATCGGTACTGGTGGTACTTCGCCCTTTGGGCATTCGGGATATCATCCAGGCGGAATACGCATCGGCGGCGAATCCCAAAACCTATCGGCGGTCAAAGTAGCGGGCATGCGCCGCTTTCAGGAATTTCGTACTGATGAGACTCTGGGAGTGCGCCAGTTTCAGGTGGCTTTGCGTAAACTGCGCCAGTTCACCAGCCGACTGGAAGGTGAACCTACTGAATTGGATCTGGATGCTACCGTTGACAAGACCTGTAATAACGCGGGCCGTTTGGAATTGGTCTGGGATCGCCCCCGGGAAAATTCCATCAAAGTTCTGCTATTAATGGATGCCGGGGGATCGATGGCAACCTATAGTCGCTTATGTAACCAACTGTTTACGGCGGTTAACAAATCCAATCACTTTAAGGATCTAAAGATTTTTTACTTTCACAACTGTATTTATGATTGGCTGTTTCATGACCCCCATTGTAGCTTGAATGATTATACTGACACTGAGTACATCCTAAGAACTTTCAGCCCGGAATATAGGGTGATCATTGTGGGAGATGCCAGTATGGCACCTTCCGAACTTACTCGAGTGGGCGGAGTAATCGAATGGGGCCTATATAATGATCGACCTGGTCTGGAGTGGTTAAGAAGGCTGCGCAGCCATTTTGAATATTCGGTTTGGTTGAATCCTATTCCCAGAGACTACTGGGATTGGACTGATGGAGCCTGGACTATTCGCGCGATTTCCCAGGTATTCCCCATGCATGAACTGACAGTGGATGGCTTGGAAAGGGCAATCCTGGCTCTGCGCAGTCGTAAGGCTGCTCAGGTAGTATAAGTGAACAATATAATGATCGCAACCAAGAGGGGAATTACCCCTCTTTTTTGTCGCAAATCTGTAGGTCGAAATTGTGGGGAATTTTCCAATTAAAAAAAGCACTCCAAAAGAAGGAATATTAAAATTAACGAAGAATATTCCCATAACATAATATTCAATGCTAAAATGATTTATAGACAATAATGATTGGGAGGGGACTAAATTATGGATTTCAATTTGACCAAAGAGCAGCTCATGATACAACAGATGGCGCGTGAATTTGCAGAAAAGTATATCGAACCGGTTGCTGAACAGATCGATCGGGAGAATGTGATTCCCGAAGACATTATTAAAGGACTGGCGGAGTTGGATCTTTTTGGTATTCCGTATTCTGAGGAATACGGTGGAGCCGATGGAGGATACGACGGTTACGTACTAGCTATGGAACAGCTAGCCCGGGCTTCCGGTGGAGTAGCCATGACATTATCAGCTCACAGCCTGGCTCTGAGCGCCATATCGGTTTTCGGCACCGAGGATCAGAAGAAAGAGTATATGACCCCGTGCTGTAAAGGGGAAAAGATTGCTTCCTTCGCCTTTACAGAACCGGCAACTGGGTCGGATCCTAAGCAATTGACTACTACTGCCGTTAAGGATGGAGATCATTATATAATAAACGGAACCAAACGCTTCATTTCCAATGCCAACTGGCCGGGCGTGATTGTAGTGTTTGCCGTGGATGATCAGACCAATAAACCTTCCGGCTTCCTAGTGGAAAAGTGGTGTGATGGGTATTCAATTTCCGAGCCATGGGATAAAATAGGTATGCATGGCGGCCAACTGCTGGATGTTTATCTTAAGGATGTTAGAGTACCAGTAGAAAATATGCTGGGTGGGCCAAGTATGGGTTACCCCATCCTGCAGCTGGGCATTTCCTTTGGTAAGGTAGGGGTCAGCTCCACCGCTCTAGGTGGCATATTAGCTGCTTATGATGAAGGAGTTCGTTATTCCAAAGAAAAAATGCATCGTGATGCTCCTATCGCCAAGTTCCAATCAATTCAGCTGAAGGTAGCCGATCTGGCTATTAAATATGAAGCAGCCCGCTGGTTGACCTATCGCTTGGGTATGCTGGCCAATAATGTTAAAGATCCGCGTCAGTTTGCCAGAGAAGCGGCCTTAACCAAGACTTTTGTATGTGATACTATGTGTGATGTAGCCAGGATCTCTATGGATATACATGGATCCTACGGACTGATGAATGATTATAAGATTGCCCGCATTTATAAAGACGCCATAATTGGACCGCAAATCGAAGGTGTGGCCGATATGCAGAGGATGATAGTAGCCGGGTTGACTCTGGCGGACTAACCCTTTCAGGAATTCCGGGGAACCGCTTGGTTCCCTTTTTTCTTAAAGTGAGGTGGTAACGGGTGGAAAAGTTTGATGTGATCGTAGTTGGGGGCGGCTTAGCCGGTCTGGCTGCTGCCTATACTCTGGCTCAGGAGGATCTGGAGGTTCTGGTCTTAGAGCGGGGTGACTACTCTGGGGCCAAAAATGTGACCGGTGGTCGCCTTTACCTGAATCCGGTGCGCGATTTGTTTCCTGATCTGTGGAAGAAAGCTCCGCTGGAAAGGTTTATTGCCCATGAGGAAGTAGCCATGATGGCCGAAAAACGGTCTGTCACCATACGCTACAGCGGCGAAGAACTTCGGCAGGAGCCCTATCAGAGCTACAGTGTTCTCAGGGCCAAGTTTGATCGCTGGCTGGCCAAACAGGCGGAGCGTAAAGGGGCTATGCTGGTGGCCAAGAGCCGGGTTGATGAGGTGATCATAGAAAACGGACAGGTAGTAGGAGTCCGGGCGGGAGGAGATGAACTCCACGCTGATGTAGTGATCGCCTGTGATGGAGCCCTGTCCCTGGTAGCAGAACAGGCAGGACTGCGTCAACCGGGCAATCCCCATGATTTTGCGGTGGGGTTTAAAGAAATAATTGAACTGGATCCAGCGGTCATTGAGGATCGCTTTGGCTTGGAAGGCAACGAAGGCGCCGCCCGACTCTATATGGGAGAAGTGACCCGGGGTAAATTCGGAGGCGGATTCCTATATACGAATAAGGAAAGCCTCAGTTTGGGAATTGTAGTAGGAATAAAGGATTTGATGGATGGAAGCCCACAGGTACAGGCTCCCCAACTCCTGGACGATCTGAAGCAACGCCCGGAAGTGGCCAGTCTCATTCGCGGTGGGCAGACGGTAGAGTACAGTGCCCATGTGATTCCCGAAGGTGGCCTGAAGGCTTTGACCAAACTGTATGGTAACGGTATTTTGGTGGCCGGTGATGCGGCTGGATTTTCTATGAATATCGGTGTGACTGTTCGCGGCATGGAATATGCGCTGGCTTCCGGTTATTATGCAGCCCAGGCGGTATTAAAAGCCCGTGAGGCGGGTCAGTATACGGCTAATCAATTATCTGTATATGAGTTATTATTAAAAGACAGCTTTGTGATGAAGGATTTCCAGAATTTCAAGGATGCGCCCACCGCTTTGGATAACCCACGCTTTTTCACGGTTTATCCGGAAATGGTAACTACTATGATGAGTGAACTATATGCGGTTGATGATGGGCCCAAAGAGCGGATCTATCCCACTATTAAAAAGCACCTGACTATTCGTGAGATGTGGGACATGCTGGGTGACTTTAGGAAGGTGAGAAAACTATGAGTGAGATCCTGGGACTGAAAGCCAAACTGGGGTTAGATGTCTTTAAGCATGACAGTGAACCTCATATCCGTATTAAAGCTGGTATGGAAAAAGACCCCCGTCTTAAGAAAGCGGTTTTGGTTTGCCCGGCTGGTCTATACAGTTTGAATGATGCTGGTGAAGTGGAATTCACTATTGATGGTTGTTTGGAATGCGGAACCTGCCGCCTGGCTTGCGGCACCGAGGTTCTGGACTGGAATTATCCCACCGGGGGGGCCGGAGTCCAGTTCCGCTTTGGCTAAGTATTTATAGGTCAGCAGAAATGTTCGCGACCGTCCCCTAATCTTGTCATCCTGAGGGAGGAACGACCGAAGGATCTTTCTATGAAGTATCGGCAAAAGATTCTTCGACTTCGTCTCAGAATGACAGATCAATAAGTTGCGTTTTGCCTGTACCCGGAGAGTTATCCCCCTAACTTGCGAGGATAACATATTTTACTTAAGGAGGTTAGATGGATGAATATTGTAGTGGCGTTGAAACAGGTTCCTGATCTGCAGCAGATCAGACTTCGCAATCGCCAGCCAGTATTGGATGATGTACCTTTGACCCTGGGCAATATCGATAAGAATGCTTTGGAAGCCGCAGTTGCCCTCAAAGAGGCTCAAGGTGGGAATGTGATCGCTCTGTCCGCTGGTGACGAAAACATTGAAGACACTATTAAAGAGGCTCTGGCGGCCGGTGCTGATGAAGCATTCCTGGTAGCTGATGATCAGCTACAGGGGGCTGAAAGCAGTTGGATAGCTACGGTTCTGGCTGAAGCCGTTAAGAAAATAGACCAGGTCGACTTACTCCTGTTTGGTGAAGGCAGTGCCGACAATTACTCGGGACAAGTGGGATCACGTGTCGCGGAAATACTCGGCTGGCCGCAAGTAGCCTATGCCATTAATATTGAGGTCAATGGTTCCACCGCCGCCGTGACTCGTTCTCTGGAAGACTGTGATGAGATCGTTGAGGTGAGCTTGCCTGCGGTGATAACAGTATTATCGGATATCAATGAAGCCAGGATACCATCGGTTACCCAGATCCTTAAAGCTGGTAAGAAACCCAAGGAAGTCTTGGAACTTGATGACTTGGATGTTGAACTTCCTGATGGTAGTCCAGTGGAGACCATCAGCAACCTGGCTCCCGACTCACAGCGCAAGAAAGTAGTAGTGAAGACCGTTGATGAGCTGCTTCAAGCTCTGGCCGCTGAAGGCGTAATCAGGAGGTGATAGGAATGGCGACCGTTTTGATATACAGTGATAAAGCGAGTATGGCCCTGGAGCTGCTTACAGCTGCCCGGGAGGTTGGTGCGGCTGCCGTTAAAGCTGTCACCATTAACGACAATGCGGCTGCTCAAGATTTGGTCGGTGCGGGCGCAGAAGTGTTTGCCATAGATAATGATGCTATTAATTTAGCGGATACAGCTGCGGTTGCCTCGGCTCTGGCTCAGGCTATCGAGCAGTTGGGAACGGATGTGGTTTTTCTATCATCCAACCGACGGGGTAAAGAAGTAGCTGGCCGTTTAGCCCAGATCATCCAAGCTGGATGTCTGACCGATGTGACCGCTTTGCAGAGCAACGGCGATCAGATCGAATGTCAACGCAATGCCTTGGGTGGAGCTACTGTGGCTACCCAGACCATTACCGAGGCCAAGAAAGTTATTGCCATCCGTCCCCGTACCTTTGAGGCAGCCGCCGCTGGGTCAGCCGGCAGTCTGAACGATTTGTCGGTAGAAGCTAAGCCTTCAGCCGTAAAACTGGTTGAGGTGCGCAGCAAAGCCGGTGACAGTGTGGATATCGAAGCCGCGGAGATCCTGGTGGTAGTTGGACAGGGTATGGAAAGCCAGGATGATCTGCCCCTGGCCCAGGAACTGGCTAAGAAACTGGGCGGCGAAGTGGCCTGTTCCAAACCGGTGGCTACTGATAAGAAATGGCTGTCAGAAGAACGCATCGTTGGTTTGTCCGGCAAGAAGTGCAAACCCCAGTTGGCCTTACTGTTTGGTATTTCCGGGCAAGTACAGTTTACCGTGGGTATCCGCGATGCCCGGGTCATAGCATCTATCAATACCGATGAAAATGCCAGCATGAACCAGATGTCAGATTACATTATGACTGCTGATTTGAAACAAGTACTGGCTGACCTAAACAAAGCTCTATAAAAGAGACTTTTATAAGACGCAGATAAACGCAGATTGCTTAAGATTACGCAGATTTAAATAACAATGATCAGCGCAATCTGCGTGATCTGCGTCTACTAATATTAACCGTCCCCTCTTGCATCTNNCGTCCCCTCTTGCATCTGCGTCTACTAATATTATCCTAATAAATCATTGGTCTTCTCAAAAGAGTTATGGATAGCATCGATAAGTTTGCCGGGCTGAAGGGCATCACCCAGCAGATGTACGTTGGGGAAACTTTCGTTTAGGCTTTGATAAAGGCTATTACAAGAGGCCACTCCAGTGGCGAAAACCACTGTGTCAGCAGGTATAGTGGTCGATTGGCCTGCTGTTTCAATCTCTACTCCTTTAGTACCGATAGCTATCACTTTGGTTTCCTCATGAACTTCTACTCCCAGAGTCCGCAGGTGTTTTAAAGCCGTCCAACGCATACCCCGTACCATATCCCGAGCCAGACCCTTACCCATCTCTAGCAGGGTGACCCGATAGCTGCCATGGGTCAATAGCTCCTGCAATACTTCGATCTCTTCGGCCTGGTGCAACATCATAAAGCGCAGAGAATCAGCACTCAGAGTGCCTTGTTCAGCTAAATAGATGGCAGTCTCGCAGCCGGTGGCTCCACCGCCTACCACAACTATGTTTTCGCCTTTTACCGGTTCACCAGCCAGCACCTGCCAAGCTTGCATCACCTGAGTCCCCGCCTCGGTAGGCAGGGGGGGTGTATGGGGCTGGGCACCGGTGGCTACCAAAATGATGTCGGGATTCTCGGAAGCAACTACATCTACATCGGCCAGCACCTCAGTTTTTAGCTGCACTCCCAAAGCAGGCAACACTTCCTGATAGTAATCGATTAAAGAATAGAATTCCTCCTTGCCCGGGGGAATAGATGCTAAACGCCACTGTCCACCCAAGTGGTTTTCCTTTTCCAGGATCACTACTTCATGTCCCTGCAAGGCGGCCACTCGGGCCGCTTCCAAACCGGCCGGACCAGCTCCAATTATCACTACCCGGTACTGCTGGCGGGGTTGCTTGATCTGGCGGGTCTCTTCCATACCTGCCTGGGCATTGATGGCACAGGTTACTCCGGGAAGGTCGGCCTTTTCTAAGAATACTCCGTCTAAACAGGTCATACAGGCGATACATTTGCGAATTTTATCAGCTTGCCCACTGCGGGCCTTGACGGCCCACTCATCATCAGCCAAAAAACCCCGGGCTACGGAAATAAGATCGGCTTGACCCCGCTGAAGAATGGCTTCGGCCAGAGCCGGGTCATTGATGCGGTTGCCGATAGCTATGGGAATATCGATCTGTTCACGGATCTTTTGGGCCAGATATACATAATTGCCTCGGGGGACTTCCGCTTGGATCTGCGGTACCCGCGATTGATGCCACCCGCCCGTTATATTGATGAAGTCCACCGAAGCGTTCTGCAGTTCGCGTGCGAAGATACGGGCTTCTCGCCAGGTATGGGAACCCGGTACGAAATCACTGCCGCTGAGGCGCACACTCAAAACCATATCGGCGCCCACCTGTCGGCGGATCGCTGCGGCTACTTCCAGACCGAAACGCATACGATTTTCCAGAGATCCCCCATACTGATCATTGCGTCGGTTGGTCAACGGGGACAGAAACTGGTTTATTAGGTAACCGGCACTGCTGATGAACTCAATAACATCGTAGCCGGCTTTTTGACCGCGGGCTGCCGCTTGGGCATAGCATTCAACCAACTGTTCTATCTCTTCCAGAGTCAGCTCCCGAGGGGTATATCTGGTCAATCCTGATGGAACTGCGGAAGGAGCAACGACTTCATAGCCCTGGTTGAATCCCAGTGAATAGGCGCCAGCATGGAACAGCTGCAGTCCGATGCGGGCACCATGTTGCTTGACCCGCTGGGTCAATTCCTGGTGTCCCTTGATGAAACTGTCATCATGAATGGATACAAATCCTCCATAAACTCCCTGGGAGTGTATGGCTGTACCGCCGATCATTATCAATCCTGCTCCACCACGAGCCCGCTGTTCATAGAAATTGATCAGGCGTGAGTTGACCTGCCCATCAGGACAATAGGCCAAATCAAGGGCGGACATTATGATGCGGTTGGGCAAAGTAAGATTCCTTATCCGCAGGGGTTCAAACAGCATAGTTTTACCTCCTAATATCACTGGCCGATGCAAGACCATTCTAAGAATATTACGATTACAAAATATCTGTCAACTCGCTGTCCAGACAATTGCCACATTTCGAGAGAATATGGGGACTGATGGCGATGTCAGGATTGGCATTCAAATTCCGGCTAGTTGCGCATATAAATATATTACCTTGAGCAGAAAATTATTATCTGATCAAACAGTCTTCCGAAGGAGGTGGGGAAAAGTGCCCCATGAATTCAACTCCCTGATACAAAAAGATCGCCAGGAGCGCCGCCAGGAACGTTTTAAGGGTACCTTGCTGGATTACCTGGCTATTGTAAAAAATGACCCAGATGTGACTATGCTGGCCCACGAACGCCTCCAGCGCTTGATCACTGCGCCAGGGGTTAAGACCATTAAAACTGAAGAGCAGCCCAGTTTGCGGAGACTGTATGGAAATTCGACTATAAAGGTTTATCGCTTCTTTGAAGAAGAATTCTATGGTATCAATAGTACTATTATGGAGATAGCCCGCTACTTTTATGCTGCCGCCATGCGTGGGGAAGAAGCCCGTCAGGTGCTGTATCTGGTGGGACCGGTGGGATCAGGAAAGTCATCTTTGATGGAGAGCCTTAAGCGGGCTTTGGAAAACAGTCCTCCTATCTATGTGATCCAGGACTGCCCCATGCGCGAAGAACCACTGCACTTGATCCCCAAACATCTACGGCCTCAATTTGAAAAGCTTTTAGGCGTGAAAATCGAAGGTGATCTGTGCCCGATCTGTCGCTACCGTCTGACCCATGAATATAACGGAGAATATGAGCGCTTCCCGGTGACGGTCAGTGATTTTTCCATTCGCTCTCGAAAAGGGATAGCGGTGGTACCGCCCGTAGACCCTAACAACCAAGATGCTTCGGTATTGGTGGGCTCGGTGGATATCTCCAAAATGGATCTTTATCCCGAAGATGATCCGCGGGTACTGGCCTTGAATGGGGCCTTTAATACCGGTAATCGAGGAATTGTTGAATTCATAGAAGTCTTTAAAAACGATGTTGAGTATCTACATACCATCATCACCGCTACCCAGGAAAAGTCGATACCTTCACCGGGTAAAGGTTCCATGATCTATTTTGATGGTATTATCTTGGCACATTCCAATGAGGCGGAATGGAACAAGTTCAAAGCCGATCATACCAATGAGGCTATTTTGGATCGGATCGTCAAGATCGAGGTTCCGTACTGCCTGGAGTTGAGCCAGGAAATCCGCATTTACGAAAAGATCCTGCGCAAGAGTAATTTTACCGCCCATATAGCTCCTCACACCCTTGAGATTGCCTCCATGTTCGCGGTGGTCAGTCGTCTGACCCCCTCCAACAAAGTAGATATAATCACCAAAATGCGCATTTATAACGGTGAAGAAGTCCTGCGCCAGGATTTATCTCAAAAGGTAGATATTCAGGAACTGAAGGACGAAGCAGGTCGAGAAGGGTTCACCGGTATTTCCACCCGGTTTATCATGAAAGCTATCGACAATGCTCTGGCCGAATCAGATCATAACTGCATCAATCCCATCACGGTTATGGAAGCTTTGATCAAAGCAGTCAAGTCCACTGATATGGGGGATGAAGAGCGGGGGAGGCTACTGGGCTACTTGCAGAACAATATCAAAAAGGAATACCACCGCATTCTGGAAAAGGAAGTTACGCAAGCCTTTATTTATGGCTATCGTGAACAAGCTGAGACCCTGTTCAACAATTATCTGGATCATGCCGAAGCCTTTGTCAACAAGGTGAAACTGACCGATCTTAACACGGGTGAAGAATTGGATGCTGATGAAAAGTTCCTGGATTCCATTGAATCTCAGATCGGTTTGACTGGTTCAGCGGCCCGTGGTTTTCGCAGTGATGTGACTGCTTATATGTTTTCGCTGCTACGCAGCAACCAGACCATCGACTATACCAGCTACGAGCCCTTAAAGGAAGCTATCGAGAAGAAGCTGACCACTTCAGTACGAGAGTTATCGAGAGTAGTGACCCAGGCCCGGGTGCGCGATGAAGACCAAAATAAAAAATACCATGCCATGGTTGAGGAGATGAAACGCAACGGCTATTGTGATGACTGCTGTAACGTGATCCTCAAATACGCTGCCAACAATCTATGGAAAGATTAGCAGTCCGGGTTAGGGAGGAATCAAGATGGCCATCTTCCATGATTTTGACCCCACTAGACGGGATCGCAGTGCCGAGGATCGCCGCCGTCATCGAGAACTTATCCAGGATTCTATAAAACGCAATCTGGGCAGCATAGTGGCCGAGGAAAGCATCATTGGCCAGAGCAAAGACAAGATCTTTAAGATTCCGGTACGGGGATTAAAAGAATATCAGTTTGTCTTTGGAGAAAACCGTCCGGGAGTAGCCACTGGACAGGGCAACGAAAAGCGCGGACAGCGTATGGGACAGCAGCGCGGAGCCGGTGGCACTGGTGCCCAGGAGGGGCCGGGCAATATCGAAGGAGAAGATGTCTACGATACAGAGATAACCTTAGAACAGCTGACGGAATACTTGTTTGAGGATATCGATCTGCCCTTTTTGGAAAGGCGCAAATTTACTTTGGTGGAGAGTGAACAGAGTCATCGGCGTTGGGGTATACAGCGCAAGGGAATACCTCCCCGACTTTCGAAAAAGCGTTCCATGATGGAAAGAATCAAGCGCCGGCAGTCCACTCACAGGGTGAAGCAGGAACTGGATCAAGATGAAGATATAGAACGTTTCCCTTTCCGGGAAGAAGACTTGCGCTATCAGCGTGTCAAGGAAGATCCGCGTTGGCAATCCAATGCCGTGGTCATATGTATTATGGATAACTCCGGATCCATGTACCAGAATAAAAAGTTTTTGGCCCGTACTTTCTTTTTTTTGCTTTACCAATTCATACGTTATCGCTATCTGCAGGTGGAATTGGTATTTATCAATCATACTACTACCGCCAAAGAGGTCAACGAAGACGATTTCTTTCACCGGGGTGAATCTGGTGGCACTATGATCAGCAGCGGCTATGAGAAAGCTCTGGAAATAATCGAGCAGCGCTACAGTCCCCAGAGATGGAATATATATACTGTCCATTGCAGTGATGGAGACAATTGGCCGGAGGATGTTGAACAAGCCGTGCAAAAAGCTCAGGAACTGTGTGCGGTGTGCAATCTATTCGGTTACTGTGAGATCACATCCTCCTGGACACCCATGCAAACCATGAAGGATGCTCTCCAAGAGTCTTTGTCGACTGCTAATTCAGTTCTTGTCACCATTAATAACAAGGATGACGTATGGCCTGCTTTTCGAAGTTTAATGATGATCGCGGATAAGGAGTGATAGGGTTGGGCAGTGAGTATCAGCTGCAGGAACTGCAGGATTACAGCTGTCGCTTGGAGGAGCTGGCCGCAGAAAATGATTTGGACTGTTATCCCCAGGAGTTCGAACTGGTCAGCTATGAAGATATGCTGGCCCATGAGGCTTATCTGGGTATGCCTTCCCGTTATCCCCATTGGAGTTTCGGCAAAGCCTATGAGCGTCGTAAAACTTTTTATCGCTACAATTTGACCGGTCTCCCCTATGAGATGGTGATCAACTCCAATCCCTGTTTGGCTTATTTAATGAAGGATAACACCCTGCTGTTGCAGATCCTGACCATGGCTCATGTTTATGGACATAATGATTTTTTCAAAAATAACCGTCTGTTCTGTGAAGGTACCCAGGCTCAATATACCCTGGAAATGTTCAAAGGACATGCCGATCGGGTCAGATGTTATATGAGTGACCCCAGCATTGGTAATGAGAGGGTGGAGCGTATTATCAACGCTGCCCACGGTTTACGTTTTCAGACCTATCGTGTGGTCGGGGAAAAGCATCTGAATCGTCGTGAACAGGAAGAACGTTTGTTGGCCAGCTGGCAAAAGCCCTCTTCCCCCAACCCCTTATTAGAGACTCCTGAAAAGATCAAGCCGCCTGATCTGAGCAAGGTGCCTTTACAGCCCCAGGAGGATATCCTATTATTTTTGTTGGAGCATGCCCCCTTAAGCGACTGGGAGAAGGATCTGCTGGCAATGGTCAGAGAAGAAAGCCTGTATTTCCTGCCCCAGGTAGAGACCAGAATAATGAATGAAGGGTGGGCCAGCTTTTGGCATTACCGCCTGCTATCCCAACTGGGCTTAGAGCAAGGTCACTACCTGGAGTTCATCAAACGCCACAATCAGGTCATCTGCCCGATAGAAGGGAGCTTAAACCCTTATCATCTAGGCTATAAGATTTTCGAGAAGTTGGCCCAGGATAAAGGGATGTCCTTTATCTTTGCGGTTCGAGCTGAATCCCGGGACGCTGCCTTCCTGGCCCGTTTCCTTGATGAAGAGCTATGCCGGGAACTAAACTTGTTTGCCTATCGTAAGCGAGGTCGCGAATTTACTATCACCGAGGTGGCAGATGAGTCTGGCTGGAAGACTATCCGGGAGACTCTGGTAGCTATGACGGGGCTCAATAATATCCCCAGCATCAGAGTCCTGGAGGTAGGAAAACGCAACCGGATCCTGTATTTGGAACACGAATTCGATGGCCGGGAACTGCAGCTGGAATATGCTCATCAGACCTTGAAATACATAGCTCAACTGTGGGGAGGCACCGTGCGCCTGAAAACCCAAATCCGCAATACTCCACAACTCTTGGAATCAGACGGCACCTAGGGAAGCAAGAGGGCTATGGAAGAAAGCCCTCATTAGGGGATGTTTATTACCGAGTAAAATTATATAATAGACAAGAGGAGGACAGGCCACTGGTCTAGGCCTGTTATTATACTTTTTATGGGTGAAAGGGGTTAGTCGGGTGAGTACTTATGAGGGTGTTGAGATAGTTGTAGATGGTGTGACCGGAGTTGGCAAGACCAGCCTGGTAAGAATAATCAGCGAAGAATTTAATTTCTCTCCTTTTAATGAAATGTTTGATGATGAGAATCGGCTGCTACATAAATTCTTTTATGACCGGCCTAAATGGGCCTTCCCCATGCAGACCAACTTCTTGACCAACCGTTTCAAGCAGTACCGCAAGGCTATGCAAACAGGACATGCAGTTATGGATCGCTCCATTTACTCGGATCGGATTTTTGCTCGTATGTATCTGGAATACGGCTATCTCAGCCATGAAGAATATGATGTTTACAACAATTTGCTCAACGCTCTCTTAGAACAGGTTGAACCTCCCAAACTTTTGGTATATCTACGGGTAAATACCGATGAGGCCATTCGACGTATCCACCGGCGCGGTCGTCCTGATGAATTGGAAGTGGAGCGGGAATACTGGGATCATCTTAACCAGTTTTATGAACGGAATTATGAAAATTTTGACCTGGGCAAACTACTGGTGCTGCAGGTGGACGATTTGGATTATGTTCATCGCCCTGAGGATCGGCAGTATATGGTTGATCAGATCCGTAAAGCTCACCAAACTATAGACGAGTCACCAACCAAACTGTCGGCTGTCGACAGCCGCTAATAGCGGGAATGTCGAATCCTGGAATCTGCTATGATAAGCAGGAATCATTGGGAAAGGTTGTGACTTGATGGCCCTGATTCTGGGCATTTTGGCGGGGTGTATTCTAGCCATTTATTCTCCATACTTTGTGCGCATCATTACGGGATCACCTCGGGCGTTTGAAGAAGAACTGCTCAAAGCTTTTGCAGCCTGGGCCATCACGCGCGGGGCTGCTATTCGCGGTCAGATTCGCCTGTTGATTCTAGCTTCTCTGCTCCTGGAAATCATATATTTTGTTATGGTCTTCACGGCCATATCTAATCCCGCTATGCTTATTTTCACCGGTTTTCTGGTGGGGGTCGAAGTAATTCACTTCTCCATAGTTATGCGCACGTTTTACAGATTTTTCCGCGGGGAAATCATGATAAAAGAGATTTTCAACTGGCGCATGGAACGTGTCAGTGCCGTACTGTTTTTTACCCATTGCATGCTGGTCATATTCAGTTTGATTTGGGGATGATCATCATGGCCAAGGAGGAAGTATGTTAACAGATCTCAACTACCAATTATCCTGTCTTACGGTTTACCGTTCGTTGCTGCAAGATCCGGTCATGTCAGCACTTCGATCCAGCCTGGAAAATCTCCAACCCACCGGTGATCAATCCTTAGCAGCATCAGATGCTTTTCACAGCATGGTGCATCGACTTCTCCAAACTGGATTATCATTCGGTGACCATTTGCTGGACTTGATTTCCCATGATGATAATCCTTTCAGCAGGAATTGTGAACTGTATGGGTTGGATTCCTGCTCAGCAGCTTTGCAGCAGGTTACCGCCCGCGACTTGAGGATTTTGCAGGATTTGTATGTTAATCCCTCCATGGTTGCTGTACCGGAGTGGCAGGAGCTACAACCTCTATTTGATTCCCAGGAGCCCGCCGGTTCAAATAGCCTTCTTACCTGGCTAAGGCAGAGCGAGGACTGGGGACAGGAATTATCTTCCCTGGCAGATCATTATCGTAAGCATTCTCGGGGAATGATATCTCGCTATCGAGCCTTAAGCTGGGAAGGAGAGGGGCTGCAGGGGCTTGAACATCCTGATTTGCCCCGGATGAGCGACTTGATCGGATATGAGTCGCAAAAAGAGCAGATATTAGCTAACACCCGCCAGTTCGTAGAGGGTTTTCCCGCCAATAATATCTTATTGTATGGTAGCCGTGGTACCGGCAAATCCACTATGGTGAAATCCCTAATACACGAGTTTTGGGATTGGGGTCTGCGTTTGGTAGAGGTAGGGCGGGATCAGCTAGTATATCTGCCCCAACTGGTGGACACTTTAAGTGATTATCGTCTCCCGGTGATTATCTTTATTGATGACCTATCTTTTGAAGCCTACGAAACAGGATATAAAGGGCTGAAGGCGGTGATGGAAGGCAGCCTGCAGCGTCAGCCGCAGCATATTTTGATTTACGCTACTTCCAACCGTCGTCATCTGGTTAAGGAGTTTTTTGCGGATCGATCCGGCCCCGGAGAGGAAATCCATACCCAGGACACCTTGCAGGAGAAACTATCTCTATCAGACCGTTTTGGCTTGACTCTGACTTTTCCCCCCACCCAGCAGCAGCTTTATCTGCAGATAGTGGAACATATGGTGCAGGAGCAGGGCATCGAAATGGATGCTGAACTCTTGAGACGTCGAGCTTTGGAATGGGAAAGAGCTCATCACGGGCGATCAGGACGAACAGCCCGCCAGTTCGTTAACTCACTCCGTCGGCTTTAGTGGAGAAGAGTTTTACCTCTCCCGACTACTGGAGCTGACAGCAGCAAAGGGGTGAATTCTCCCTTTTCCTTGAACCCAGCCGCCGCATAATAGGCAGTGCCGATTTTGGATACAAAGGACAGTTTCCCATGCCAGTTGTGTGCTTGCACATCGAAATAGTTATCGGGTCGACTGGAGTCATAAATACGGATATACAGTTGGGGGAGTTGAGCCTCCTGGTGAGGGGATATTTTCCAGGTAACCAGAAGGCGACCGCTGCGATAAGATTTGATATCGAGAGTATCGGCCTCCTCTTTGCTGGGGGGCAGGTAGTTGAATAACTCCTGACCGACTTCAAACTTGAACTTACGCTCCGGCCAGGTGTGACCGGTGCGGTGAGGACGATCCAGTATAGTAAGGGTCACGTATATTAGCGATGACAACACAGCTACCAGCAAAAAAATATAGAGCAGAGGGGACACTGGCTTCAGCCTCCTTGTATGTGTTTATGCTAGTATGTCCTGGGACAACGAAAACATGGCTTAAGTACGGCCAACCGGATAAAAATGTGGTAATCCGTTACCGCCGCTAGGTAAATAGGGGGATTAGGTGAACATGAATGACCACAAGCCAGCCTGGGGATGGCTGGATGTTGTACTGGTTTATCTGGGGATAATTGCGGCTAGTTTGCTCTTTGGCAGGTATGGCCAACAGTTGATGAATTATCTTTCCGGGCTGGGAATACCTGATACCGCTCTGAGCAAATTCACCGTTGCTTATAGTCTGCAATTCTTGGTAACGGTGGGATTAGTGTTG
>DBRE01000117.1:4129-4491 GCA_002305535.1 Syntrophomonas sp. UBA1376 | reverse complement strand
AGCCTGCCTCTGGAAATTCTCAAACCGGACTTGCCCCCGCAAACCTACGAAGAGATGCTGCGTCTCGCTGAGGGAGCCGGGCAATTTCTCCTGTTGCTGTTCTTGGGAGTCGTTCTGGCACCCATAGCAGAGGAACTTTTTTATCGGGGAATGATCTATCCGCTAGCCCGCTACTCCCTGGGGCCAGTCTGGGGCGCTATCGGCGCGGGGCTGATTTTCGGTTTGGCTCATTGGGATGTTTGGAGAGCTATTCCCCTGGCAGTGGGGGGAGCCATATTGTGCTACCTATACGAAAAAAGCGGCAGTATCTGGGCCACCGCTACCGCCCACAGCATTTGG
Source organism: Syntrophomonas sp. UBA1376 (assembly GCA_002305535.1). Taxonomy (GTDB): domain Bacteria; phylum Bacillota; class Syntrophomonadia; order Syntrophomonadales; family Syntrophomonadaceae; genus DTU018. The sequence continues at coordinate 4,152 of DBRE01000117.1, read as the reverse complement.
AACGGTATTATGACTTTACTGGT
>DBRE01000117.1:2416-4019 GCA_002305535.1 Syntrophomonas sp. UBA1376 | reverse complement strand
GCCAAAAAGAGCTGTCCCCTCTTGTATCCTGTCTATCAAGCCTGGTCAGGTCTGAATTTGATCAAAGCATAGGCACTTAATACTGCCCAGGTGACTTCCAACAGGATAAAACCTATCTGTATTTCTAGCACGGCTATTACAGCTAATAATACTGAACCAACCAGGTTAGTCAGGTTGTACATGGGATGACGTCGGTTCCACTTGCCGATTTGACTGAGTGCAAAAGCAAGTAAAATGAGCATAGCTCCAATTACTGAAATGACCTGTAACACTTGTGAAAACCTCCTCAATCTAAGACTCTTCCAACTATAGCATAAATGATACAATTAGATGAAATATCTGCACGGGAAGATAGTGCCCTATTAAATATGGATAGTGTATGATAATGGGTTATCTGGTTTAAGAGGATATGACAACTTCATTGACAAACTTCGCTGAAAGGATTAAATAAATATATAGATTGCCAGCCGTAAGGGTAAAGGGAGGGATTAAGTTGCCGATCTATGAATATGAATGCGAAACATGCGGTAGATTCGAAAAGATGCAGAAAATGTCTGATGCCGCTCTCACCGAATGCCCAAGCTGTGGTAGCCAGGTGCATCGAGTGATAAGTAAAAATGTGGGCATAGTATTTAAAGGCTCTGGTTTCTATGCTACAGATAGCCCCAATCGTATAAAAAGTGAGGCCCGCGCTGTCAACCAGGAACGCCAAAAAGACAACCAGGCTCTGTTGGATGGCGATGTCAAAGGATATGTACAGCAGTCGGAAAGCACTGATAAAAAAGTGGCGGGAGCTTAAGCCAATAGATAAAACTATGGATGTAAACAATTCCCCTGTTTGAAGGGGAATTATTCTTAANNGATGCGCCGGACGGGCGCAGTGAGGAGTTCTAAGCATGAAAGAAGTGGTGATCTATACCGATGGAGCATGTTCCGGTAACCCCGGACCAGGCGGATGGGGGGCGGTGCTCCTGGCTGGACCTTATCGTAAGGAATTATCTGGCTATGAGGAACAGACCACCAATCAGCGTATGGAATTGAAGGCAGTAATTGAAGCCCTACAGGCTCTAAAAGTTGAGGGCTGGGATGTTACTGTCTACACCGACAGTGCCTATGTTGTAAATGCGTTTAAGCAAAATTGGATCGACAAGTGGCTTAAAAATGGCTGGCAAAACAGCCGCAAAGAGGCAGTAGCCAACCGTGACCTATGGATGGCCCTTTTAGAAGCCATGCAAACAAATCAGGTGCGCATCGAGAAAGTAAAGGGCCATGCTGGTCATCCCTTAAATGAGCGCTGTGATGAATTGGCCCGTGCCCAGATCAAGGAAAACCGTGCGAAGAATGATGGAATCATGTGAATGTAAAGGAGATGAAATAACGTGTGGCAAGCTATCTCTGACCGCATATCTACTTGGCGGGTGAAAAGACATCTGACCAGTTGTGGCAAGAACTTACGGGCCCGCAATCCGGGGCTGCTTTTTTTAGGTGAGGGTTCCGAAGTGCATATTGGCGACAATGTGTTGCTGGAAAGAGATGTAAGGATCTCCACCGGAACCAATGCCCGGGTCTACATCGGGGACAACTCCTATCTGGGTGATGGCTG
>DBRE01000117.1:975-2375 GCA_002305535.1 Syntrophomonas sp. UBA1376 | reverse complement strand
CATGTCTGGATCGGGTGCCGAGCTGTAATCCTAAAAGGGGTCACGGTAGGGGAAGGCTCCATTATTGCCAACAATGCGGTAGTGACTAAAGATGTGCCTCCCCGCACTATGGTGGCAGGTAATCCAGCCCGGGTCATCAAAGAGGATGTCATCTGGGAATGAGCAAAATTGAAGTATACCAGACGTTAGAGGATGGCATAGTAAAACTAGGAGTAAAAATTCATGATACCCAGGCCAATGTAGCTGATCTACTGGAGGCCTGGCAGCCTCTTTGTGATGACGAAACCATCTATAAGGCTTATGGTCAGAACAACCATTCCGTCTGTAAGGGATGTCCTAACAACTGTTGTAATACCGCTTATGTGATACCTGATCTAATATCTTTCCGGCAAATAGCAGCTCAGCTGCAAAAAACTGAACCAGAGCTTATTGAGGATTGGTTTGAGCCGGACAAGTTAGCCCTGGGATTACTGAAAATTAAATCAAATCCCTGTATTTTTTTACAACAGGGCATCTGCAGTATTTATTCGCTGCGTTCCCTTATCTGCCGTTTTTATATATGCAGTGACCTGACTTGGGAAACGGAAAAGCTCATCTATACCATTGCTTGGAGCGGCGCGGCGGCTACCCAGATCTATGCAGAGCAAGAGGGCTATCTGCCAGAACCGGCCCATGGAGGCTTTACCAGCTTTGATCGTTTCTTTGTGGAGCTGGTGGAAGCCTACCGGGAACTCCCTGGTGTTAAGGCTTTTTTGTCAGCTGAAGGTTATCAGGATATCCCTCTGCAACATTTTTGGTAAGCCAATCGATAGTGGAAGGAATGAGATTCTTACTTGACAACCATTATCTGTATTGAGACCAGTGATCCCTTCCCCGTGATTCGCAACATGGAGGAGCATTCCGTCCGTTTGTTGGCCATGTCCTGCGGCGACTCTCCTGAAATCACCTTCCGCATGTATTACTATTTAGAAGACCACCCCGCAGAATAGCGCAAGTTCGGGGACGATTTGGAGTTTTTTTATACAGGGGCAGGAATTCTTATCGGCAGAATGAATATATCCTGTTATACTTTATTTGTATGGTTATGCACTGACCATACCAGAACATATAATTATAATTCTCAGGGAGGGACTTTATTTGAAGCGTAGAGGACAAGTGAAGTGGGCTATCATGCTTAGCCTTATCTTTATGTTTACTATGGTGGCTGGCTGCGGTGGCGGCAACGGCGAACAGAGCAGTGAGGACGTTATCAAGTTGGGCTTTTTAGGTGCCCTGACTGGTGATGTTGCCAACTACGGGATCCCCGGTGAAAAGGGCATGAGAATGGCTATTGATGAGATAAATGCCCAGGGTGGAGTTTTAGGCAAAGAATTAGTGGGTATATATCAGGACAACAAGGG
>DBRE01000117.1:0-929 GCA_002305535.1 Syntrophomonas sp. UBA1376 | reverse complement strand
TCAGCCGGTGCTACTGGAGCAGACGTTGTAGAAATTGGCGATTTTGTTTTCCGCAACACTATGTTGGACACAGTAGCCGCTCCAGTGGTGGTTGATTGGATGATAAACGAAAAACAGTGGACCAAATTTGCCTTGATAACCTCTTTGAACAATGGCTACAGCACCGCGCTTACGCCCATATTCGAGGAAGAGATAGTGGCTCAGGGCGGTACCATCGTTCTCAGTGAATCGATCAATGACAAAGAAACCGATTTCAGTGCTCAGATAACCAAGCTCAAGGGTGTTGATGCCGATGTACTGGTATTTACCGGTTACTACACGGAAGCAGCTTTAATATTGAAAGAGGCCCAAAAGCAGGGTGTGGATATCCCGTTGGTAGGCGGTGACGGTTTATATGGCCAGGATCTGATTAGCCTGGGTGGCGACGCCGTAGAAGAAAAGATATTTTTATACTGTGGATTCGCTGCTGACCAGCCCAGTGAACAGACTGCTCAGTTCGTAGAAAACTATCGCGCCCTATACAACGAAGAACCCGATATGTTTTCCGCTCAATACTATGACGCCGTTATGATCTTGGCCCAGGCCATGGAAAAATCCAACAGTTCAGATCCCAAGGTGTTTAAGGATGAAATAGCCAAGCTCAAGGATTATCCGGGAGTATCTGGTAATACTACCATTCGTGACAATCGCGAACCCATCAAGAGCCCGGTATTTTTAGTTACAGTAAAAGACGGAACTTTCCCTTCTCTAGTAACCAAGATCCCGGTAAATGTTGAATAGATTTCCGTATAATAGCAATGGCCCGTCCTTTCGGGGATGGGCCATTGTCAAGCTGTGCAGAGTTTAGCCGCAGAAATGAGATGATCTGTGCTAAACTGTGTATAGTCTACATCGCAACAGGGGAGGACGTCCATGTTCCTGGAACAATT
>DBRE01000022.1:19941-30572 GCA_002305535.1 Syntrophomonas sp. UBA1376 | reverse complement strand
CCCGTCGATTGCACCGGGGCAGCCTATTTGATCAAGCGCCAGGTGATATCTGCCGGGGTCAGATACAACAGTCATTGGGGAGCCGAGGATATTGGGTTTTGTAAGGAAGCCAAACAGCACGGCTTTGCCATATTTTGTCACGGAGCTATCGAATGCGAGCACATTATGAGCAACAGCCAAAATTACCGCCTGGACAGCTAATTTTAATCAGGATAGAAGCAATCACATTTTATGGTCGGGGTTCATAGTATATCCTAGAAAATCTACCTATAGAGAAATGGGCCTGACTAAACAGGTCGCTTAGAGAGAAAGAGGAGGGAAAGTTATAATGGCTGAGCTGAAGTGTGAATTTCCGGAGGGTTGTAGGCTAGACTTATTTGCCAAGGTCATCAAAGCCAAGTTCATCGCCAAACAGGTCAAAATCTTGGACACTATGTTCTGTGTACCTGATGAGCAGGTAGGCGGTAAGATCACCAATGTGGAAGACATCAAGGTCAAGATCTTAAACACATTTGAGGATCTGGCATTCAATCGAGTCAAAATATTCATTGATTATGAGGTGATCCTGTTTGTTCTGGTGGAAGGCGAATACCAAATCATTACGGTAACTGACCGATTTGACAAAACCATTGAACTGGATGAGTTTGATCCTCCGTTGACCATTGAAGAGTTCCGCGCTGAAATCGAACAGTCCGAGATCATTCTCAAAAACTGGTCTTTCGATTTTGAGATTCGGGGCAACTGCGAAGACCCCAGCAATCCCTGTAATCTGACCACCCCCATCCGCGGCACCTGCATTGGCTTAAGAGTATTCGTGGACATCATCGACAAACTGGGCAAAATGCATGATGTTATCGTCTTTGGAGAGCTGGATCCCGAAGTTGATTTCTAGATCATAGAAGACTATAGTGTCCCATGCCTGGCCCGTAGCCGGGCATTTTTCTTAAAAGGGTGGGAGGTGATTTTCTTGGCTCAGAGTGCCGCCCAGAGTATTCGGGTCAGCCGCCAACAGAAGAACCTGATGAGGTCGCAATTGGAGGATATACTACAGGTTCAGCAGATGTTGGAAAACCGCATCGAAGGCTATCAACAGCAAACTGAATATCCGGAATACAATCGCTTCTGGAACGAGATAAAACAGCGCAACCAGGAAAACATCCAGGTGGTGGCCCGCTACATGGTTATGAAATGCAACCGCTGAATCTAACCCCACCGGCCGTCGGCTGGTTAGGAAAGTAGGCGCAGAAAGGGCGAATTAATAACGAATTAATTTTAGACGCAGATTAACGCAGATTAATTAAGATTTCGCGGAAGAACAAAAAATAAAGAATCAGCGTGAATCTGCGTCTAAATAAACTTCGTATCGGGAGGGGATGGGGATGTCGGAGGACAGCAANNGGCTTCGCTCACATCGGTGTTTTGCAGGTTCTAGAAGATTAAGAAAACAGAAGAATTCAATTTAGACTTGAATCAATGCTTATTAATAAAGATAGCGCAGAAGAAACAAAAGAAGAAAAATCATAAAGAATCAGCGTAAATCTGCGTCAAAATAAACTTCGTATCGGGAGGGGATGGGGATGTCGGAGAACAGCAAAACCTTAGGGGTAGCCTNNAGCCTTGGGTGGGGGAGGTTTAAGGGGCTTTGCTCACATCGGTGTTTTGCAGGTTCTGGAAGACTATCATATCCCCATAAGTTATCTATCCGGAACCAGTGCTGGAGCCCTGGTAGCCGCCCTGTACGCCAGCGGCCTGTCCGCCTACCAGATCGAAGAGTTGGCCCTTGGACTGCAACCCGCCGATTATCTGGACTATAACATCAGTGGCTTGATCAAGTATATCCTTTCCCGTTATCTGCCCGGGTTGGATGCACCTATCCAAGGTATTATCAAAGGCGACAAGATCCAGCACCTGGTGGAGCAGTGGACCAGGGGCAAATCTCTTAAGGAATGCTCTCTGCCTCTTACCATCATTGGCTGTGACATTGACAGCGGGCGGGAGATCATCTTTACCAATCAAGATCCAGGGTGGGAAAATGGCTCCCGAGTGGTGATACAGGAGGCTTTACTAAGCGAAGCAGTTCGGGCCAGCATTGCCATTCCCGCCACTTTTGTTCCCTTGGACTTCGCTGATATGCAACTGGTGGATGGAGGGCTTAAGAGCATCGTACCCATAACCGCACAAAAAGTGATGGGTGCTGAATATATCATGGCGGTCAATCTGGGCGGGGGGTATTACCTACGACAAGCTGGTGGTATACCAGATATCATCAGCAGATCCATCAGCATCCTCACCTACGAAACTTCCGAAACGGAGCAGCGTCTGTTTGCCGATCTGGTAATTAGACCCCAGGTAAAATCAGTAGGCCTGACCGACTGGGAGACAGCAGCTCGATTTGTTCGAGCCGGACGCCGGGCTATGAAAGAACAGATAGCCCATTTAGAAAAAGACCTGCAGATCAGATCATACTGTAACAGAAAAACTACCGATCACATATACTATCGACAAAGCAATAAATGCCAACATGCTCTCAGGCGGCGGGGAGGGGGTTAAAATGGCAACTGATAAGTTTGAACACGCGACATTTTATTTGACACGTAAACAGGTGGAAGAAATAAAGCGCCTGGCCAGAGATCAGCAGATTTCACGGAGTGCCCTGGTCAGAATGATAATACGTGAATACCTGGCCCGCGAGGAGGAACAAAAAAACGGTTAAGCAGCCGACCGAGGGCACCTCGATAAGAGGTGTCCTTTTGCTGGGGAAGAGTAGGGACAAGCCATACAAGCAGATTAAGCAAACGGGGTGTTCAAAACCCATAAGAGAGGGATGTACGACCCTGTCCACCGAAAACGACTGGTGGCCATTGACATGTGGGCAAATTTAGTCACATAATAGGGATAACTTAAAAATTATGTCTCCGAGATTATGATCCTAAGGCATCAACAGCTAAGGAACATAGTCCGACAGGGTGCATCGGGAAACTGATGTGCCTCCCGCTTGGAAAGGAGATGATTCTAAGGGCTGAATACTATAGTGGTTTCTAGTTGGCTTACTGCCAATGGGAACCCTTTTTTATGCCAATTTTTAGAGGGAATTTGTAAATCAGGAGGTTTGGGCATTTATGTTTAAGAAAAGTAAACTTACCCTAATTATCGGTTTATTGATGATATTCATGATGTCTGTTTTAGCTGGATGCGCTCAGGAGGAGGCCCCAGATCAATCAGCTGATCAGCCACCAGCAGCCAAAGAATTGAAGCTGGCTACCACCACCAGTACCGAAGACTCAGGATTATTAGACTACATCTTACCTGAATTCGAAAAGGACGCCAATTACAAGGTACAGGTCATTGCCGTTGGCACTGGTCAGGCCATTGAAATGGGTGAAGCCGGAGATGTTGACGTTATCCTGGTGCACTCCCGGGCGGCTGAGGACAAGTTTGTAGAAGATGGTTTCGGAGTTGACCGCCGCGATGTAATGTATAATGACTATTTGATAATCGGCTCTACTGAGGATCCTGCCGGTATCAAGGGTGAAGCAGATGTATTGAAAGCTTTTGTGGCCATCCAGGAAAAGCAAGCCCCCTTTGTTTCCCGGGGAGATAACTCCGGTACTGATAAAAAAGAAAAGGGCATCTGGAAAAAGGCTGAGATCACTCCGGAAGGTGATTGGTACATAGAGGTTGGCCAAGGGATGGGTGATACTTTCCGCATGGCCGATGAGAAAAAAGCCTACACTTTGATCGATCGGGCAACTTATCTGGCTTTAAAAGACAACTATCAGCTGGAGCCCATGGTAGAGGGCAGCCCTGACTTGTTGAATCCCTATGGTGTTATTCCCGTCAATCCGGAAAAATATGCCCATGTGGATTTTGAAGGAGCTACCGCCTTTGCAGAATGGCTGACATCAGAAAAGGGACAGCAGATGATTGGCGAGTTCGGAGTGGACGAGTATGGTCAGGCGTTGTTTGTTCCTGATGCAAAATAGTTTGAGAATAGTTTTGTAGGGGGAAATCCGTGGAAATATTGGTTCAGGGTCTAAAGGAAGGCTTTCTGCTTATTTGGCAAATGGATGCGGAAATATTCGACGTAACCTTGCTGTCACTGCAAGTTTCACTGACTGCCTTAGTTCTGTCTGCTTTAATAGGGGTGCCTCTGGGAGCTGCTCTGGCCTTGACCAAGGTTCGCGGCAAACAGGTAATTCTAAATACGGTTTATACATTGATGGGCCTGCCGCCAGTGTTGGCAGGCCTGTTGGTGTATTTATTGCTAACCAGCCGCGGCCTGTTAGGCCAATACGAACTCTTATTTACTCCAGCCGCCATGGTTATGGCGCAGGTTTTGTTGGCTGCCCCCATAGTATGCGGTCTGACTGCCCGGGCAGTTTTGGCTCTTAATCAGGAAGTATATGATACGGCTGCTACTCTAGGAGCAACTCGCCGCCAAGCTACATTATCTATAATGCGGGAAGCTCGCATGGGCATAATTGCCGCTTTGACTACTGCCCTGGGTCGGGTCATAGCTGAGGTAGGAGCAGTTATGTTGGTAGGGGGCAACATCCGTTGGAGTACCCGGGTGTTGACCACCTCCATAGTTTTGGAAACCAGAATGGGGAACTTCAGCACGGCTATTGCTATCGGCATTATACTGCTGACCATATCCTTTGCTATCAACTTGTTTATTCTGACCCTAGAAAAGAGGACCTTCCGCTATGAAAACACCATTCAAATTACATAATATAGTCAAGCGCTACGGGGAACGGGAAGTTCTCAACATTGATCAGCTCAGTATACCGGCCGGCAATATTTATACCATTTTAGGGCCGAACGGTTCGGGGAAGAGCACTCTGCTGCGCATAATGGCTTTGCTGCTGGTCAATGATGAAGGCCAGTTAGAAGTGCTAGGGGAAAAGGTTATCTGGCAGAAGGGGCAGCTGCTAAGACTGCGACGCCAGATGTCTATGGTGACCCAGACCTCCTTCATGTTTCAGGGTTCGGTCTATTATAATGTGGCCTACGGTTTACGAGCGCGGCAAATGAGTGCCAAAAAAGTCCGCCGCCAGGTTGGGGAAATGCTGGAAATGGTAGGAATGACCGCCTATAGAGATGCCGATGCTCGAACTCTTTCCGGGGGAGAACGACAGAAGGTAGCTATTGCTAGAGCACTGGCGGTTAATCCTCGAGTATTATTTTTGGATGAACCTACTTCCAATATCGATCTGGCCAGCGCCACCGATATTGAAAACCATATCCGTCAGATAAACAAGCAGCGGAAAACCACTATCATCATGGTTACTCACAACTTATTCCAGGCCCGGCGGCTGGCGGATGAAGTAATGTTTATTAGTGATGGGCGTATTATAGAAAAGGGCACGGCAGAAGAATTATTTTCTCAGCCCCGTGATGAACGTACCGCCGCATTCCTGCGCGGTGAAACCGTTTTCTAGCATCAAATTTCATCAGAACTGTATTAAATGTCATCTGAGGGATAGGAAACGACCGCAGGATCTTCTCCCTGGCAGCACACGGGGCGCTCCCTACCATCCTTTCTACCCAACGCCCTTCTAGCCTTTCTAGCAGGCCCTCTGCAAGATGGGACGGTTCTTTCTGTCATGTTATGAGAACTGATCCTACCACGAGCTATTTTAAATGTCATCCTGAGGGAGGAACGACCGAAGGATCTTTCCCCCTGCACGGTAAAGATTCTTCGGCTCCGCCACAGAATGACACGATACTTTTTCAAAAGGATCCCACGATTTGCAGGTGGGGGCGAATGTCTACATCGCCCCCACCGCCTGTTATTATTCCAGTAAACAATAGAAAAGCAGCTTTCTCCTAAAAGGGTATGCGATTGGTGCGAGACCACAGCTTCATTTCTTGCGCAGACTTGAGCAGTTCATCGCGAAAATCAGGATGAGCCAGATTGATCAGGGCTTCAGCCCGGCCCCAGATGGACTTGGCTTTTAGATTGACGATGCCATATTCGGTGACCAGATAATGAACCTGAGTCCGGGGAACAGTGACTACGGCACCGGGAGTTAGTAGTGGCTTGATGCGGGAATGTATGTTTCCTTCTTTGTCTTTGAAGGTGGAGGAAAAAGCCAATATACCCTTGCCTCCCTTGGAATGAAAAGCACCGATAACGAAGTCCAGCTGTCCGCCGGTGCCGGATATTTGACGCAGGCCATGGGTCTCTGAACAGACTTGGCTCAGCAAATCGATCTCCAAGATATTGTTGACGGCAATTACCTTATCCTGTAAGGCTACCCGCGACGGATCATTGGTGTACATCACCTGTGTCGATGCGCAACGGGGGTTATTGTCTAGAAAATCATAGGTATCTTGAGTCCCCAGGCAGAATGAGTAAGTACTCTTGTTGATATCATAGGCTTTCTTGGCATTAGTTATTTTGCCTTGCTCGTACATAGCCACAAAGGAATCGCAGAACATCTCGCTTTGAATGCCCATGTCCTTTAAGTCAGAATCGGCAATCATATGGCCGATCAGATTAGGCAGCGCTCCAATTCCTAACTGGAGACAGGCCCCATCGGGAATCTCTTTCAGGATGTATTCGGCAATCTTTCTTTCCTCCGGAGAAGGTTCTGCCGCAGGTGGAGTCGTGAAAACAGGGCTATTGGAACCTTCGATTATATAGTCGATTTCACTTATGTGAACATATTCATCATTACCACCCAGGCAAACCGGCATATTCTCATTAACTTCCACTATGGCGATCTTGGCCATTAGAGCCATACCACGGTTGTGAGAATTACCCAGGCCAAAATTGAAGCAGCCATGTTTATCCATGGGCGTAACCTGGGCACACCATACCTGCGGCTCCAACTCTTTATATTCTCCTTGACTGTAGGCTAGCATGGTGGCTTCGTGATAATTGAAGGGATTGTGTGCTGCCAGGCCCATATCCGCCGCCTTACGATCCAGCAGGGTAAAATACCAGGAGAAGTATTGAAAGGTCTTTTGCTCGATGTCATTTTTAATAACTTCCGGAATAGGCAGAATGGATCCGGTTCCGCGAACGGAAACATTCTCCAGTCCATCTCCGGCGCGTTTGCCCAGGGCCGCGTCAAAGTCAACCGGTTTAGTTGCAAACATCCCGTAGTCCACAATAGCATTGGATTCAACTAATTGGGCCGCCTGCTCGGCGGTTATGAGCTTACGCTTGTACTCTTCCATATAAGTCTTCAATAGTAACAAACCCCCTTCATATCTTTAGATGGCTGTATGCACTTATTTGCCAGTGAAGACAGGCCTTCTCCCTTCCAAGAAGGCAGTCATTCCCTCGGTTTTGTCTTGGCTGGCAAACAGCACTGCAAATTTTTCGCGTTCCAGCTTGGTGCCAACATAAGGATCAAGATGCTGGCTGAGATCCAGCAATTCCTTGGCCATTTGTAGTGCCAACGGCGGCTTACGGCTCAGCTTACGAGCCATCTTCAAAGTAGCTTCCTCCAGTTCTGCCAAAGGAACCACTCTATTAACGAGTGTGTATTCTAAGGCTTTGCTGCTGTCAATTATGTCGCCGGTAAGGATCAATTCCCGTGCTCGGGCGCATCCTACCAGACGAGCTAACCTCTGAGTTGCGCCTCCAGCCGGGAATATCCCCAGATTGATCTCTGGAAATCCCAGTTTGGCATTATCAGCAGCAATGCGCAGGTCGCAGGTCATGGCCATCTCCAACCCGCCTCCCAAAGCAAATCCGGCTATGGAGGCAATGGTGGGCTTGGGCAAACTGAACAGTTTGTAACCGATTAGGTGGGCTTTCTCGATATATTCGCGCACTTCCAAAGGACCGTAATCCACGAAATCACGTACATCAGCCCCACCCGAAAAGACCTGATCATTACCTTTCATTACCACGGCCTTAACTTCATTGTCGGCTATGATCTGCTCCATAATCGCATCCATTTCGTCGAGCATTTCCATGTTAAAAGCATTAAATGATTCTGGACGGTCAAACTGCACTACAGCTACCGCCTCATCTTTCGAATAGATGATGTGTTTAAGATCCAAATACATTTCCCCCCTTTCCTGCTTAATTCTTCTAGTTACTACGAGCTTAATCCTGCTAAGGATTCAAAAAAATACAAACATTGTGAAAATTCACGCACCAAGCATTGCGTTATGATTTACCAATAGGGTGATGGGGGCCGAATCACCCCAGACAACTATTAAATAATCATATGAATATGGTTGGGAATAAATGCATGTTGTTCCATCCCCTGTGACCGTAGGAGGAGCTCCCAAGCAGGAAAAGGGACGGTTAGAGACTGTGGAAAGGTCGTAGGGAAATGCCCACATCGTCCCGTTATCCTTAAATTGTCATCAGAGATCGCCGCGCTTCGCTCGCTACCCTAATAGCGACCAAAGGGAGCATCAGGTGTGCCGGAACGGCCGATGACACAGCGAGGGCCATTTTCATAGCAATGACACACACTAAGTGCACAATGACGATACAGCGAAGGTCATCTCAGAACAACAAATACCGTTTCCTGTTTGGCATTTCTGCCGTGGAGAAAAAAATTAATTTTTTAGTTGACATTCTCCGCCTGGGCGCATAGTATAATAGTGAACTAGTTAATTAATGCGCTAGGCAGGTGGTGATCTTTATGAACTTTGATGCTGCTCAGCCAATTTACCGCCAGATTATCGATGAATTTAAGAAAAAGATTATTCGCGGTGAATTAAAAAAAGGGGATCGGATCCCTTCGCAGCGAGAGTATGCAGAGATGGTTAGGGTTAACCCTAATACGGTGCAGAGAGCCTATCGAGAAATGGAAGTGATGCAGATGGTGGAAACCGTGCGGGGGCAAGGAACCTTTGTGGTGGTCGACCAAGCCGGATTGGCCAGTATTAAAGAAGACATGGCGAAATCCATTTTGACCTACTTTGTCACCGAGATGAATTCGTTAGGGTATAGTGACCAGGATCTTGCTAAGGCTCTGGAGCAATACCTTCGATCCAAGGAGGCGGTAGATCAATGATCGAGTTTAAGCAGGTAAAGAAATACTTCGGCACTGTAAGGGCCTTGGATAATTTTCAGGCCGAACTGCCTTCTGGCCGGGTGATCGGTTTGTTCGGGCCCAATGGGGCCGGCAAGTCCACCGCTTTGAAAATGATCGCCGGGCTAAATCGTCCTAACCGGGGGCAGGTGTTGGTTGATGGTCTAGACCCCAGGAAAACTCGGGATCGTGTAGCCTATCTGCCGGAAATAGACCATCTATATCCCTGGATGACGGTGGGAAAGGCAGCTAATTTTATAGGCACTTTTTACAGTGACTGGGATCAGGAAAAATACCTAGGTCTGTTAAGCTACCTGTGTTTGGATGAAAACATGAAAATAGGCAAGATTTCCAAAGGTCAGCGGGCTAAAGTCAAATTGCTCCTAACTCTATCCCGGCGCTCTTCATACCTGCTCTTGGATGAACCTTTGTCAGGGATCGATCTGCTTACTCGCGAGGAGATTATTAATTCGGTTATCCGTGATTACCGGGAAGGAGAGCAGACCATAATTATCTCCACTCACGAGATCGGAGAGATCGAGGGCTTGGTGGACGAGGTGATATTTATCCAAGAGGGCAAGATCGTTTTAACCGGCAATGCTGAAGATTTACGAGAAGAGAGAAACATGTCTCTGGTAGAGATAATGAAGGAGGCGATGCGCAGTGGCCGTTAAAAGCATAACTATGTTCGCAGCCCTGTACAAAAAGCAAATGCGGGAAACACTGCCCGAGATAGTCGTAGTGGCAAGCGTAACCGTTCTCATTGGCCTTTTTGTATATTTCAAACTGGGGTCCCTGCTTTCGGCAGTGGCGGTAGCTATGGTAATGGTGCTGGGTCTGGCATCCTTCCTGCCCCTGATCTCCTCCTTGCGCCTGGGACAGGAGTGGAACAACAATACCATCTATTTGATGATGTCCCTACCGGTAGGAGGGGGTATGATCCTGGGCAGCCGCCTGACCGCGCTTTTGACTCAATATATATTGGGAACCTTGATAGTAGGGATAGTGGGCATGTTGCTGGCCTTCGGAATGTTTCCGGATGATTTTGGCTATTACCTAAAATTAAGCTTACCCTATTGGGATGAAGCCTTCTTATTGTATCTGCTTACCGTTATGATATTGGCTTATTTTATCTCCATCAGCTTTTTCAGCCAGATCATTGGCAAACTGGTCAGCCGCTTTTCCGGGTTAGTCACCTTGGTGACTTTTATTGGCACCTTATGGCTGTCAGGAGAGGCGATGAGCCTGCTGTGGGGGCAGGTGTCCATTGGCCCCCCGGATATTTCCACCCAGCTTTTGGCTGTGTCGGTAGGGCAGATCACCCTGGTGGCCGCAGTTATAATGACTCTGGCTGTTCTCATCTACGACCGCCGCGTAGAATTATAAGGTGGACAGAACAGGGGGACTAGTCGATCTAGGGCAAGTATACAGTATTAATTGCTTCAACTTATTGCATCTGTCTATGAAAATGCTAAACTAATTGAAACCAAACGATAATGGGTTTTGGCAATGAGGCCATAGGAGGCAACCGCTTCCTGGGCCTTTTTTGTTTGCCACCTGATCTTGCCGATGATTAAGGAGGGTAAAGATGACCACAAAAAACGGTTATCTGGTACTGGA
>DBRE01000022.1:9795-19906 GCA_002305535.1 Syntrophomonas sp. UBA1376 | reverse complement strand
CCTTCCTACCATGGCCAGATCGTAGTGCTGACCTATCCGTTGGCGGGCAATTACGGCTTCAGTCAGGCGGCTGCGGAATCAGACCGTTGCTGGCTCAGGGGTCTGGTGGTCAAAGAACTGAACAATGGAGCAGATCATTACCAGCAGGAAAAACTTCTGCGGGATTATCTGTTAGAAGAAGACCTGCCTTGCCTAACAGATGTAGACACCCGGGCTTTGACCAGAATGATCAGGGCCCATGGTACCATGGGAGGCGTAATCACTGACCATATAGATGACCTGCCCTATCTGGTGCAACAGGCTGCCGGGCATAAACCGCCCCCAGAAGGATATGTCCGCCAGGTAACTCGCCAGGCCATAACCTGCCTGGGCCAGGGAGAACGACGCATCGTCGTGGTCGACTATGGAGTAAAAAAAGGTATCATCGAATCGCTTCTACACAGGGACTGCCAAGTCGTTTTGGTTTCGGCCACTGCCAGTGCAGATTTCATCAAAGATTTGGAACCTGATGGTATCGTGCTTTCCAATGGCCCGGGCAATCCTGCTGATTGTGATTATGCTGTGCCGGTTATTCGCAAGTTAATGGGCTACAAGCCCCTGTTAGGCATCTGCCTGGGGCATCAACTGATTGCCCGGGCCTGGGGCGGACATACCAGCAAAATGGTTTTTGGCCATCGGGGAGCTAATCAACCAGTAAAAGACCTGCGCTCGGGCAACGTCTATATTACCTCCCAGAACCATGGTTACATGGTGGATGAGGGATCATTAGACCATCAGCCGGTGGAGGTGATTTTCCGCAACCTTAATGATGGTACGGTAGAAGGCCTGCAGCATAAAGTGCTGCCAATCGTATCTGTACAATTTCATCCTGAGGCCGCCCCCGGGCCAACCGAAAGTGGATTTCTGATGGATGAATTCATCCGGATGGTTGAACAATGCCAGCCGCCTGAGCCAAAGGTTCGGCAGAGTAGTGTAATATAGCGTAGGCAAAGAGACCAGGCAATTACAAAAGCAGGGCTCTGGGCATAAAACTTCATAATTAATGAACAGTATCCAGTAAAGGCGCCGGTATAACCCTTGAGGTTAGGCCGGCGTTTTATTATTTGAAAGGAGGTGATGACATGAAGAAGATAGAGGCGGTTATCAGGCCTACCAAACTGGAGGAACTGAAAAAGGTCTTAAATGACATGGGTGTTCGCGGTTTGACAGTTTACAACGTTATGGGCCGGGGTCTGCAGCAGGAAATAAAACACTACTACCGGGGGCAGGAAGTATCCATTGACCTGTTTGCCAAAGTCAAAGTGGAGATAATCTGCCCAGACCACTGGCAGGAGTCCATTGTAAATGGCATTATTGCCACTTGTCAGACCGGGGCTATCGGTGATGGGAAAATCTTTATTTATCCCGTGGAAGAAGTTATCCGCATCAGTACCGGGGAAAGCGGAAATGCAGCCCTGTAGGAATTCTGGGGGCAAAAAACGGCTATTTGCCGAAAAGGAGGTATTATTCATGAGACCATTATTTATTGCGGTGGGATGGGCAGTGCTTTTTATCCTGCTAATTCCGGAGGCAGCCCTGGCGGCTGCTGAACCTGCCGCCCTCGACACGGGCAATACAGCCTTCATATTGATTTGCTCGGCTCTGGTGATGCTGATGACTCCAGGCTTGGCTATGTTTTATGGTGGCATGGTTCGCAGCAAAAACGTACTCAGCATCCTCATGCAATGCCTGGCGGTGATGGCTCTGGTGTCTGTACAGTGGGTGCTGCTGGGGTATACTCTATCCTTTGGGCCAGACCACAGTCTGCTTATTGGCGGCTTAGATTTCCTGGGGCTGAAAGGAGTAGGGATGGAACCATTGGCAGGAAGCGCAGGCATTCCTCAAGCCGCTTTTGCTGGTTTTCAGCTAATGTTTGCCATGATAACTGCGGCACTTATAAGCGGTGCGGTGGCGGAACGCATGAGGTTCTCTGCTTTTGTCGTCTTCACCATCTTATGGACTACTCTGGTCTATGATCCTCTAGCCCACTGGGTGTGGGGCGGAGGATGGATGGCCAGGCTTGGTATCATGGATTTTGCTGGTGGTACAGTAGTGCATATCAGTTCCGGTGTCTCCGGACTGGTAGCTGCTCTGGTTCTGGGAAAGCGGTTGGGAAAAGACCAGGAAACTATCCGCCCCCACCATCTTCCTATGACCATGCTGGGAGCCGGGCTGCTGTGGTTTGGCTGGTTCGGCTTCAATGCCGGCAGTGCTCTGGCAGCTGATGGAGTAGCGGCTCAAGCTTTCCTGGTTACCAACCTCTGTGCAGCAGCCGGAATCTTTTCCTGGGTTGGGGCTGAGTGGCTGCACCATGGTAAACCCACCCTATTTGGCGCAGCCAGCGGAGCTATTGCAGGACTGGTCTGCATAACTCCGGCAGCTGGATTCGTCAGTCCCATGGCGGCAGTGATCATGGGCTTCTTGGTGGGACCGATCTGCTACCTGGCGGTGAGTAAGGTAAAAGACCAGTTTGGGTATGACGATTCCCTGGATGCTTTTGGCATTCACGGCATAGGCGGCACTTTGGGCGCATTGTTGACCGGCGTATTCGCTTCCCGGTCAGTTAACCCGGCCGGCTTTGACGGCTTGCTAGCCGGAAATCCTGAGCAATTTATGCTCCAGGTCTTGGGAGTAGTGGCAACATACTTGTTCGCCGGGCTGGTCACCTACCTCATTCTGACCGTAATCGGCAGGTTTACTGAGCTGAGGGTTACAGCCGCTGAGGAAGAATTCGGGCTTGATCAGTCTCTGCATGGTGAAGATGCTTATGTGGACACTGACCTAAGTGGTATATCCCAGGCCAGTTGAACTTTGCCAGGCTGAAAGTATACAATATTTTTTGGCTAGGGCTATTGTAATGCGAGCTGGCCGGGTTTACAATGACAACGTAAAAAAACCAGTTTCATTGCAGCCTAACTGTATAGCGTTAATGGACAATGACGTCCCAGGTATGTAAAGCAACAGGTGCACCCATATCTTGCGGCGTTTTTTTATGCCCTAAATGGGGTGCAAATAAAGGTAGGTGGTGCGATTGCAAGGCAAAATCATTCTAGCCAGTTCGGTTTCAGCCGAAAGAAAGCTGATGAACAGCATACTGCGACGGGCGGGATACCAGGTAGCAGCAGAATACGATAGCATCAGCCAAACCCTGAGAAGGATCCGCTCCCTGTACGGTGATCTGCTTATTGTTGATAGCGGATTGGATGGGGGGAGAGGCTATAAGCTGGCGGAGATAGTTGACCAGGATAAGCTGAGTGCCGTGCTTATGCTGATGGATACGGATGTGACCTACTTCAATCAAGAGTTTGCTTATATTATAAAGCCGATTAGAAGCGAAAGCCTGATACCAGCGGTGAAAACAGCACTATGGAACTGGCGCCGGGAAACAGAGTTGCGGCGGCGGATCTTGGAGCTGGAAAACAAATTGGAGACCAGAATCGTTTTGGATAAGGCCAAAGGAGTACTCATAGATGGCCAGGGATGGACTGAGGAACAGGCCCATCGCTATATACAAAAAGAAGCCATGAACCACGGAATTACCGCTCGGCAGATGGCCGCCCTGATTTTGGAGAATTTAGGGAAACGATGAGCAAAACCAGCCGAGACGAGGAATCAATATGAAAGGGGCTCAAATGATGGATGTTTTAGAAAAAATCAAGTCTAGTGGAGTGCGGTTCGTCCGCTTACAGTTTACTGACGTCAATGGAGTTTTGAAGAATGTGGCTATCCCGGCCAGTCAGGCAGAGAAGGCCTTGGAAGGGGAACTGATGTTTGACGGTTCATCCATTGAGGGTTTTGCCCGCATTGAAGAATCGGATATGTACCTGATCCCTGACCCCAGTACTTTTACCATTATGCCCTGGCGTCCTTCCAGCGGAGCAGTAGCTCGCATGATCTGCGATGTGTACAGTCCGGTTCCCAAAGCGCCCTTTAACGGTGATCCTCGTACCAACCTGAAGAGGATCATAAAACAAGCAGAAGAGATGGGCTATATAATGAATGCCGGACCCGAATGTGAATTCTTTTTATTCAACCTCGATGAAAATGGTGTTCCCCTGATTCATACCCAGGATGAAGCTGGTTATTTCGATCTGGCTCCCGTTGATCTGGGTGAAGACGCCCGTCGGGATATGGTATGCACATTAGAGGATATGGGGTTTGAGATCGAAGCCTCCCACCATGAGGTGGCCCCAGGGCAGCATGAAATAGACTTCAAGTATGGGCCAGCATTGCAGATAGCTGACGACATCGTCACTTTTAAGCTGGTGGTTCGCACCATTGCCCAGCGCCATGGTTTACATGCCACTTTCATGCCCAAGCCCATTGGTGGAATCAATGGATCCGGGATGCATACTCACCAGTCTTTGGCCAGTCTGGATGGAACCAATCTGTTCTACGATCCCGATAAACCTCGCCAACTCAGCGATATTGCCCGCTGGTATATGGGAGGGATCATCAAACACGCCCGGGGACTGACAGCGATCACTAATCCCACGGTAAACTCCTACAAACGCTTAGTGCCTGGGTATGAAGCTCCCGTTTATGTAGCCTGGTCCGAACAAAACCGCAGCTGCTTGATCCGGGTTCCGGCTAAACGTGGGGCTTCCACCCGTATAGAAGTACGCCACCCAGATCCCACCTGCAACCCCTACCTAGCCATGGCAGTGATGTTAGCGGCTGGTCTGGATGGAATTAAAAACCAAATTGAACCACCGGCTCCGGTTGATGCCAATATCTATCATATGAGCAAAGCAGAACGTGAACGTATGGGGATTCCTAGCCTGCCTGGTTCCCTGGCGGAAGCTCTCCTAGCTCTGGAAGATGATCAACTCATCAAAGATGCTCTAGGATCGCATATTTACAGCAAGTTTACCGAAGTTAAATGGGCTGAATGGGAGCGGTACTGCCGGGAGGTTCACCCCTGGGAGACCCAAGAGTATCTGCGTAAATTCTGATGGTGCAAGTGCAAGAGGAGGAATGACCGATGTTGCAGCGAGAAGGAGAGGTTAGGATACCCAGCGGCTGCGCTATCGCGGGCATAATCAACCGTCAGGGAGAGAGGTTCAATGGCAGTGATATTATCGCCAGTATAGCCAATATGCATCAACGCTCCAATGGATTGGGAGGCGGCTTTGCTGCCTATGGGATCTACCCGGAATATCAAGATTATTACGCTTTGCATATTTACTATGACGATGAGATCGCCCGGCAGCAGACAGAAAAATACTTGAACCAGAACTTTCGCATCGTGGTCAATGAGCTACTGCCCCTGCGTCCGCTGCGCAAAATCGTTGACCCTCCTTTGATCTGGCGCTATTTTGTCCTGCCGCGGGAGGAAAAGCTGATGCTCAGCCATCTGAGTGAAGATGATTTTGTCTTTCGGGCGGTCATGTGGATCAACGATAGTCAGCTGGGAGCCTTTGTGGCTTCCAGCGGCAAAAACATGGCGGTTTTCAAAGGAGTAGGATATCCGGAGGACATCGGCGAGTTCTTCCGACTGGAAGATTACCATGCTTACTTGTGGACAGCCCACGGGCGTTTTCCCACCAATACTCCGGGGTGGTGGGGCGGAGCCCATCCCTTCACCCTCTTGAACTGGGCTGTGGTGCATAATGGAGAGATATCATCCTACTACACCAACCGCCGTTTTCTGGAGATGTATGGCTACAAATGTTCTCTGCAAACCGATACCGAAGTCATTGCCTATATTTTTGATTTCCTGATGCGCAAACAGGAATTATCTTTGGCAGAGACTCTGGATGTAATTGCCGCTCCCTTCTGGGACAGCATACAGGAGAAAGCACAGATCAGCTTGCGTCGTCAGTATGGAGCGCTGCTGTTGAATGGACCCTTTTCTATCATTGTGGCCACCGGCAATGGACTCATTGCTGTAAATGACCGCATCAAGCTGAGGCCTTTGGTAGCAGCAACGCGTAATGATTATCTGTACGTGGCCAGTGAAGAGTCGGCCATTCGGGTGGTAGCCCCGGTCGTTGACCGGGTCTGGACACCGGGAGGAGGAGAGCCGGTGATCGGGCTGTTGAATGATAGAGCCGGGCTGCTGCCCGATGGGGAACAAGAGCAGAGCATATCGGCTTAATCTAAAGGAGAAGACCGCTATGAGCATGAATATGTTAACTCCTGCGTTTACCGTGCAGCGCAATCCTGAGCGGTGTATACGCTGCGGAGTCTGTATAAACCAATGTGCCAATGAAGTCCACCATATGGAAGAAGATAGCTGGATGTGGGTGGAAGAGGAGCGCTGTGTAGGCTGCCAGCGCTGCGGAGTGCTGTGTCCCACTCATGCTTTGACTATCACTGAATTTCCTTTGCACTTTCGAAGCAATCATCACTGGTCATCGGCTCATATCCGGGAAATATATGCCCAGTCCCAAACCGGAGGAGTGCTGCTCACCGGGATGGGTAATCCCCGCTCTTACCTGAGCTATTTTGATCATCTGTTGCTTAATGCCAGTCAGGTTACCAATCCTTCCATCGATCCTTTGCGGGAACCAATGGAATTGACCACCTATCTGGGCAACAAAGACTCTGGTAAGCCGGATCAACATAAGCCTCAGCTGCAACTAAAGGTGCCGATAATGTTTTCCGCCATGTCCTATGGTGCGGTCAGTCTTAATGTGCAAAAGTCATTGGCTCAGGCTGCCCAGCAGATAGGAACCATGTGGAATACCGGGGAAGGAGGTCTCCATGGTGATTTGCGGGAGTATTCTGCCCACACCATAGTACAGGTGGCCTCGGGAAGGTTTGGAGTAAACCCCGATTATCTGGAAGCTGCCGCTGCCGTAGAGATAAAAATCGGCCAGGGGGCCAAGCCCGGCATAGGGGGTCACCTGCCGGGAGAAAAGGTTACTCGCGATGTGGCTCAAACCCGCATGATTCCAGCCTGGTCCGATGCCATTTCCCCGGCTCCTCACCATGACATTTATTCTATTGAAGATCTGGCCCAGCTGATTGAGACGCTCCAGGTAGCTACTCGCTATACCAAACCCATTGCCGTCAAGGTCGCGGCTGTTCATAATATAGCGGCCATAGCCTCAGGCATCGTCAGAGCTGGAGCTGACATTGTGGTTATTGACGGATTTAGAGGAGCTACTGGAGCTGCTCCCATGCGTATCCGCGATAATACCGGTATACCCATTGAAATGGCTCTAGCCCAGGTCAACCAACGTTTGCTGGATGAAGGCATTCGTCAGCAGGCATCCTTGGTGGCCGCAGGAGGTATCCGTAGCAGTGCCGATGTGATCAAAGCCATAATTCTGGGGGCCGATGCAGTTTATATCGGTACCGCCGCATTGATAGCCCTGGGCTGCCATATGTGTCAGTCCTGTTTTACCGGGCGCTGTAACTGGGGAATAGCTACCACTGACCCCGGGTTGAGCAAACGCTTGAATCCTCATAAAGGGGCCGTAATGGCTGGCAACCTGCTTACTGCCTGGGAGCATGAAATCAAAGAAATGATGGGCGGTATGGGGATAAACTCGGTGGATAGCCTGCGAGGCAACCACCTTATGCTACGGGGAATAGGATTAGAAAGGCACGAACTGGAACTGCTAGGCGTTCTGGCTGCAGGAGAGTAAGGGGGGATGATAGTGAAAGTGGTATGTTCAGCTGAATACTGTCTGGGTTGCGGCCTGTGCCGTATACACTGTGCTGCCGGGCATGATGGCTACAATAACAGCATACTGAAAGCTTACCAAAGAGGGACTCCCCGACCCCGGGCTGATCTGGTGTATGACCAGGATCGATCCTGGCTCAACACTTGCCAGCACTGCCCGGATGCGCCCTGTATGAATGGCTGTATTACCGGGGCTTTGCAGCAGGATGAGCAGGGCGTGATCTATGTAGACGAAGAGTTCTGTGTCTCCTGTTATACCTGTATAATGCTTTGCCCTTACGGGCATATTCATGTGGGGCCCCAAGCCGTGCACAAGTGTGATTTGTGCCGAGGCCGCTCGGGGCAGCCCGCCTGTGTTGATGCCTGCCCCAATGGGGCTCTGCGGCTGATCGATGAGGGGGAGAGCCTATGCAGTATGTGATAATCGGAAACGGGATTGCCGCTGCGGGGGCGGTGGAAGGTATTCGCCACCTGGATAAAGAGGGGGCGATCACCGTTATTGATGGGGAACGGCGAGGTTCTTACAGCCGTCCCTTAATAACCTATTACCTCACTGGCAAGAGGAAACCAGAACAAATGCGCTATCGCTCCGAGAGGTTTTTTCAACAGCATAGAGTCAAGGTGCTCCCGGAACAGGCTGTAAAAATCGATCCTCAGGCCGGACAGGTGATGCTGAGATCCGGCCAGGTGCTGGGATATGACCGACTGCTGCTGGCTACCGGGGCCAGTCCAGTCATTCCTGAGATTCTTGAAAAAAACGGTTGCGACCGGGTCAAGACCATGTACACCTGGCAGGATGCCGAGCAATTGGATCTGCTGATCAAACCCGGTCAGCCAGCAGTGGTGATGGGAAGTGGTCTAATTGGTCTTAAAACAGCAGAAGCGCTATGCCAGCGGGGTATGCAGATAACCATAATTGAAAAACAACCCCAGGTCTTGCCCCGGCTGCTGAGCGGCCCCAGTGCCCAACTGGTAGGTGAGCATCTGCAGAATAATGGTATGGAGATATTGACCAGCCGTGAAGTCACTGGCTTACAGGAGGATGGCCAGGTGATTGAACTTGATAATGGCAGGAGGATAGAAGCCCAGCTGGTGATAGCCGCAGTGGGTACCAAGCCCAATATTTCCTTGGCCGTGGCTGGTGGGTTGGCTGCCGATCATGGGATCAAGGTCGATAGCTACCTGCGTACCTCAGTTGCCAATATCTATGCGGCGGGAGATGTAATTGAAACAGTCGATATTTTATCCGGCCGCCCTGCTATCATGGCCCTTTTGCCTTTGGCTCACCGGGAAGGCTTTGTCGCCGGGCAGAACATGGCTGGCGGTACTTATTCTTATCCGGGAGGCATATTTATGAATTCGGTCAATTTGATGGGAATGAACATCATGGCCGCCGGAACTCCTTCAGCGGTCGGCACAACCTGGCAGTGGCGGGAAAACGACCAGTACTTGGAAATAACAACCGAGGGCAGCTGTCTCAAGCATTATATAGCCTTGAATATGTCCCAGGTCGCTGGACCCTTGACTACCATAATCGAACGGCAGATGAATTTCCCGGAATCATTCTGGCCGGAGTTTATCAGGCAGCCGGATCTAACCAGCCTACCCAGGTTATATTGGGAGGAACTCAGGGAGGTGTCTGGATAATGACTATTTTGGATGCAGTTGAATACGATCAGGACGCCCTGATAAAAGCCTTGGATAAGATCGATGATCAGGAAATAGAAGTGGTGCACATCAACGGCCAGCGTTATCTGGGATGCGGCTGGAAGAACAGCAAGACCTTGATTTTGCGGGGAACCGCCGGAAATAACCTGGGAGCCTTTGCCGAGGGGCCTCATATCGTTCTCTATGGCAATGGACAGGAAGGTGTGGGCAACACTATGAGCGAGGGACAGATCGTCATACATGGGCGAGTGGGAGACATCGCTGGTTACGGAATGCGGGGCGGAGGACTGTATATTAAGGAAAATGCTGGTTACCGGCTGGGTATACACATGAAAGCCTACCTGGATAAACAACCGGTGATCGTGGTNNTTACCGAAGACAGTCAGCCTCTGGTGGGCCCCTGGTGCGGCACCGGCATGTATGATGGTGCCATCTATCTGCGCGGCAAGGTTCCGGAGCATCACCTGGCCGCCAATACGGAGCGCCAGGTTTTACAGGGAGACGGACAGCTAGCACCTATCCTGGCCTATTTGCAGCAGTATGCTGATTACTTCAACTATGATTTGGAGGAGATCCTGAGGGAGCCCTTTACTCGCCTGACCCCGGCGGATAAACGCCTCTATGGACACATGTATACCGGTTTTGTTGGCTAAGCTGATAGACGGGTTGTCAGGGGACTTTAATGAAAGAGAGGCAAGCAGGAATGAATTTTACCAAGATGCATGGACTGGGCAATGATTTTATTGTAGTGGAGGCCGAGTCCTTTGC
>DBRE01000022.1:0-9744 GCA_002305535.1 Syntrophomonas sp. UBA1376 | reverse complement strand
CGCATCTTCAATGCGGATGGATCCGAGGCAGAGATGTGTGGCAACGGTATCCGCTGTGTAGCCCTTTATGCTCGCCAAAACGGGTTGACTTGTGCAGACGAGTTTTCGGTTCGGACTATGGCCGGCCCACGACAGGTACAGATAACAGCTTCTTCACCGCCCAGGGTGCGAGTGGATATGGGCCCGCCGATACTTGATCCGACGACATACAATAATCATCTGACTATCGATGCAGGAGAACAATGCTTCCATATTACCGCCGTTTCCATGGGAAATCCTCACGCCGTTATCCCGGTGGAGAACGTGGAACAGGTTCCTCTGGAAATTTGGGGACCTCTTTTGGAAAAGCACCCTCATTTCCCTGCCGGTACTAATGTGGAGTTCGTGCAGATACTGGGGGAAACAGAAATCAAAGTAAGGGTATGGGAAAGGGGAGCCGGAATCACTCTGGCTTGTGGCACAGGAGCCTGTGCAGCCATGGTAGCCTGCCATTTGCTGGGCAAAACCAGCCGTTACGGCCAGGTCGAACTGCCCGGTGGCGGTTTGTGGATAGAATGGGATCCCGTTGATAACCATGTCTATATGACCGGATCTGCGCGGGAAGTTTTTCGAGGCGTGATTGGTGAGATGTAAACATCCATAGAAAAAGGAGGCCAATGTTATGAAAGAGAGTACTGCTATGCAGAATTTGCCCCCTTATCTCTTTGCCCGCATAGAAAAGAAAATCGAAGCTGCTCGTCAGCAGGGCTTGGATGTAATAAACTTGGGGATCGGCGACCCTGATCAGCCCACTCCCGAGCATATTATTGCCGCCCTGACCCGGGCTGTCCATGATCCAGCCAATCATCAGTATCCTAGTTCAGTGGGACTGCTGCGCTATCGAGAAACGGTGGCCAGCTGGTATCAAGGCCGTTTTGGAGTGGAGCTGGATCCCGGTACCCAGGTAATATCATTGCTGGGTTCGAAAGAGGGTATCGCCCATATATCCATGGCTTATCTGGATGCGGGTGATGTCAACCTGGTGCCTGACCCTGGCTACCCAGTTTACGGGATCGGTACACAGCTGGCTGGAGGCACCTCCTATCTCATGCCCCTAAAGGAGGAAAATGGGTATCTGCCGGTGCTGGAGGACATTCCCGCCCAGATAGCCCAACAAGCCAAACTAATGTTTATCAATTATCCCAACAACCCCACGGGAGCAGTAGCTGACCTTGACTATTTTCAGCAGGTGGTGGAGTTTGCCCGCAGTTATGATATTCTGGTTTGCCATGATGCCGCGTACTCAGAACTAGCTTATGATGGCTATCAGTCCCCTAGTTTTTTGCAAGCCCCGGGGGCTGCAAAGGTGGGAGTTGAATTTCATTCTCTCTCCAAGACCTACAACATGACCGGCTGGAGAATAGGGTGGATGGCAGGTAATCGGGAGGCTGTGGAAGTATTAGGACGCTTTAAGTCCAATGTGGACTCCGGCGTTTTTCAAGCGGTTCAGTATGCAGGTATTGCCGCCCTGGAAGGATCTCAGGATGGGGTTGCAGATCTGCAGAAGATGTATCAAGAGAGACGTGATGCGGCTGTGGAGGGAATGCGCCAATTGAACTGGTCATTTCAGTCACCCCGGGGAGGCTTTTATATATGGGTAAAAGTCCCGTCTGGATTTACTTCTACTGAGTACTGCGAAATGATTCTGGAGAAAGCTCAGGTTATTATTACTCCCGGTAATGGTTATGGCCAGTATGGAGAAGGATACTTTCGTATAGCGCTCACCGTGGATGCTTCCCGTATCACCGAAGCCCTGCAGAGGATAAAAGAGCTTTTATAATAAGAAAAAGACAACCGGGAGACGGGATCGGATTACCTCACCTTTCCCAGAAAAGAGTGAGACATCACCATCATGGCCTGGTGATGTCTCTTTATTCCCGGGGGGGGGGAATTTGGAAAATGTATGTGGTTGAACTCGCCTGTGGGGAAAAGCCACGGCAAATTCTTCTTATTGAAATTGTAATCACTTTCACAAACAAAGTCAACGGCCTAAAGCCCAAATTAGCGGTATTTTGCCATAAAAAATAGTTTTGGTGGCCATTTCCATTTGCTTATCCCCGTTTAAAAACTGCTCATATGGAGATAATTATGGACAGAGGAGGGGAAAAGCAATGAAAAAAGGTCTTAGCATAATCTTATTGATAACTATAATTTTAGGTGGCATTTGGTGGAGTGAACAGCAGCAAACCTCGTTGCGGGACAGTGTTTTGCGACTGCATGTGATTGCCAACAGTGACAGCCTGACTGATCAGGCCCTTAAAATAGAGGTAAAAAATAAAATTGTAACGACCATGCAAAGTGAGTTCGGGGCAGCTCGAAGTCAACAAGAGGCCCGACAATTGGCTCTCCGGAATAAAGCCGAGCTGGAAGAAACTGCTCGCCAGGTGATAAGCGATTACGGTTACAGCTATCCTGTGCAAGTGGAGGTGGGTGAATATGACTTCCCCACCAAAACTTATGGAGATTTTGTTTTGCCCCAGGGCAAATATGAAGCGGTACGGGTAGTTATTGGCGAGGGCCAGGGGCAAAATTGGTGGTGTGTTCTATTTCCTCCTTTATGTCTGGTTTCCTCCTCAGATCAGGGTCTGAGCTTAGGAAGCGCGCCCCAAGCTGAAATCAGTTGGAAGTGCTTAGAACTGTTGCCCCAGGGAGCGCGCTTAGGGGGCCTGCAGAAACCAGCTGCAGAACCATCTAATGAGCAATAGCCTTAATCTGCTATTCCTATATTCTTTCCCCTCTTGTGGGAACGGGTTTGCCCGTTCCTTTTTTTTGTTCTCCCCGCTATAATAAATTACATAAAAGGGAGGAACCAGATGGCTGATCAACTGTTACTGGATGCGCCCGCCAAAGTAAATCTTACCCTAGATATCAAGGGGAAACGGGCTGATGGTTATCATGAATTGGAAACAGTGATGCATCAGATTTCTTTGGCGGACAGAATAACTATAACCGCTATCCCGCAGGGCATAGAAGTATCCAGCAATCATCCTGAACTGCCTGCCGATGAGACGAATCTGGCTTATCGGGCCGCTGCCACACTCCTGAAGAAATACCCAGACCGAGGCGGAGTGGCTATCCACATAGACAAAGTTATACCCATAGGTGCTGGATTAGCTGGAGGCAGCACCGATGCTGCTGCGGTATTGAAAGGCCTCAACACCTTATATGGACTGGATTTATCTGTGCAAGAATTAATGAGCATAGGCTTGGAAATCGGCTCAGATGTGCCTTTTTGCGTGCAAGGTGGCACAGCTCTGGCTCGGGGAAGGGGAGAGCAACTGCAGGCACTGCCGCCCCATATAAAATTATTCCTCCTATTGGTCAAACCAAAATTTTCAGTATCCACTGCTGAGGTATATGGCCAGTATGATAGCTCTAAAGTTACCAATTCTCCGGATACCAGAGGGTTTTTGGAAGGCTGGCATCACTGTGATATGATAAGTATATGCCACGCCATGGGAAATGTATTGGAAACCGTGACAGTGGCCCTCTATCCGGAGATTGAACAAATAAAAACCTGCCTGGTCAAGAGAGGAGCACTTAAAGCTCTTATGTCCGGAAGTGGGCCTACCGTAGTTGGCCTGTTTCGGGATGAGGCCAGTGCTCGGCAGGCCTGGTATGATTTTTCAGCCGATGATGATAAGGAAGTCTTTTTAGCGACATCTTATGATGGGAGGACGGCTCATGGAACAGAAACGTCTGCAACCGGTCAACTTGGAATCCTATAAACCTCTCCGGGAGCTGGTATTGGAGGCCATTCGCGAGGCGATTATCAATGGAACCTTGAAACCCCGGGAACGGCTGATGGAAATTCAATTGGCGGAAGAATTGGGAGTCTCTCGCACTCCCATACGGGAAGCACTGCGCAAGCTAGAACTGGAAGGTTTCATTGTAATGGTGCCTCGCAAAGGGGCTTATGTTGCTGACGTATCTTTTAAGGATATTGCCGATGTCTTTGAAATAAGGGCTGCCCTAGAGGGTTTGGCAGCCGGATTAGCAGCAGAAAGAATTACTGATGAAGAGTTGGAAGAAATGGAAAGGTTGGTAGTAGAAAAGACCGAAGCGATTTCCAATAATGATATGGAGCGGCTAGTGGCAGTGGATACTTCCTTTCATGAAACTATTTACAAGGCCAGCCGCAATGAGCGTTTAACCAATATAATCAACAACCTCCGTGAACAAATTCAGCGCTATCGTACCACTTCTCTAGCCTATCCCGGACGCATGAAGCGGTCTTTGGAGGAACACCGCGGCATAGTAGAGGCTATTCAATCCCGGGATGCTCAGCTCGCCCATCAAGTAGCCCGCGAGCATATTGAGAACGCTGAAAACAGTATGATAGAAGCGATTAAAATAGACGGACTTCCCTTGTCCGACTGATGGAGGTAGCAGGTAATGGCATATGATGCTGTCATTCTAGCTGGTGGAGAGAGCAGTAGCGACCTTAAAAAAATCGCACCATATGATAGTGAAGCCTTAATACTGATTGGTAAATACCCCATGATTTATTATGTATATCATGCTCTGGCAGCCAGTCCCCTGATTGATAAGATCGTGATCAGCGGCCCGGTGGATTCTTTACGCTCCATTTTCAGCCGGGAAGAAAATATTTGTTTTGTGAATGGGGGCAACAATGCGGTAGAAAGCTTCGCGGCGGCCGTAGAGGTTTTGCAGGAAAAGGGTATCAGTGAACAGGTGTTGATCCTACCCACCGATATTCCCTTTATTACTACCGAAGCCATTGAAGATTTTCTAGCCGGCTGCGAGAAGTTGGGAGCTGACTTTTGCTATCCGGTGATCACCAAGGCTGTCAACGAAGCCAGATTTCCTGGAGTGGTTCGCACTTATGTCCGACTTAAAGAAGGAATATTCACCGGTGGAAACCTGTTTTTGGTTCGCAGTCAGATGATCGAACGCAGCCTGGATCTAGCCGTCAAACTGGTGGAAAGAAGGAAAAACCCGATAGCGATGGCGCGCTTATTCGGACTAGGATTAGTATTCAAATACCTGTTTCGAAGCCTTAGCATTGCTGCAGTGGAAAAGAGATTCTATCAGATGACCGGTATCAAAGGACGAGCTCTTATTTCCGATTATGCTGAAATAGGCGTTGATGTGGACAAACCCAGTGACCTGCTACTGGCCCAAGAGCATCTGGGAGAAATATCGTTCTAGAAGGGGCGATGCCCATATCGCCCCTAACTTGTGCACAAGAGAACCGTTAGACTGTGTCCCATCACCCGGTGTAAAAATATTTGTGAAAATAGTGTCATATTAGGGTTATAATACGGGTGGTACAGTGTCATATATTGATAGAAGGAATCTTTATTCTAAACTGATAGAGCAAAGAGGTGGAGAAATTGTCCTATACTGCTGTAATTTTAGCGGCGGGAAAAGGCGTGCGCATGAAGTCAAATCTGCCCAAGGTGGTACACAAGGCAGCAGGTAAACCTTTAGTGGCTCATGTGGTAGATGCTGTCCAGGCAGCGGGCATAAAGGATATAGTTGTTGTGGTAGGCCATGGGCGCGAACACGTGGAAAAAGTATTTACCGATGATGGAGTGCAGCTGGTTGTCCAAGAAGAGCAGTTGGGTACCGGTCATGCCCTCCAGCAGGCGCAAGAACAGGTTGATCCTGCCAGCACTGTCTTGGTGTTAGCCGGTGACATTCCTCTACTGCGCCCCTCCACATTAAAGGCGCTTTTAGATTATCATCAGCAAGGCCAAGCTGAGGCTACCGTCCTGACTACTCATTTGGAACAGCCCACGGGATACGGACGGGTCCTGCGTGATGAGCAGGGCTACTTCGCACGCATTGTTGAAGAAAAGGACGCTTCCCCCGAAGAGAAAAGTATAAACGAGATCAATTCAGGTATTTATTGTTTTCAGGCCGGTTCTGTTTTTCGCGTGTTGCAGCAGTTACGACCTGCTAATGCTCAGGGAGAATATTACTTGACTGATGTTTTGGAAATACTCAAAAGCGAAGGACATCGAGTGCAAGTTATGGCAGCAGCTGACTCCGAAGAGATCCATGGGGTGAATGACCGCATACAGCTGGCTCAGGCGGAGAAGATCTTGCGCCGCCGCAAAAATGATCAGCTCATGCGGGATGGGGTCACCCTGGTCGAGCCTGACTCGATCATGATTGACAGCCAAGTAACCATTGGCCGTGATACAGTTGTGATGCCCTTTACCCTGATCCAGGGTAAAACCATTATTGGGGAAGGCTGTGAAATAGGCCCTTGGACTAATATAAATGACAGCACCATAGGGGATCGGGTAGTTATCGAAAGCTCCCGGGTCAAAGAGGCTCAAATTAGTGATGATTGTGTCATCGGGCCTTATGCTTATCTGCGTCCCGGAGCTCAATTAGAGACCCAGGTCAAAGTAGGCGATTTTGTGGAGATCAAGCAATCCACTATCGGATCGGGTAGCAAGATCCCTCATCTCAGTTACGTAGGCGATGCCCTGGTAGGCCGTCAGGTCAACATCGGGGCGGGAACCATTACCTGCAACTATGATGGACAGCACAAACACCAGACCATCCTTGAAGACCATGTCTTTATAGGCAGTAATACTAATCTGGTGGCTCCGGTTAGAATAGGAGAGTCCTCGGTAACCGGTGCTGGATCGACTATTACCCGCGATGTTCCGGCTCAATCACTAGCCGTGGAAAGGGCTGACCAACGCGTTGTTCCCTGGAAAAAGAAAAAGCAAGATCATTAGGAGGTTTAGGCATGAAAGCGTCCCGCTGGAGGATGAAACTGTTTACCGGCAATGCTAACCCCGCATTGGCCGAGGAAATTGCTACTTACTTGGGGATTCCGGTAGGGGATGCTCAGGTGTCCCGGTTTTCTGACGGTGAGATCAACTGTGGCATTCATGAGAGTGTTCGCGGGGTAGATGTATTTGTAGTTCAACCGACCTGCTTCCCGGTCAACGAGAACCTGATGGAGTTATTGGTTATGATCGACGCCTTTCGTCGGGCGTCCGCTTCGCGTATCAATGCGGTTATTCCTTACTACGGTTATGCTCGTCAGGATCGCAAAAGCCGGGCCCGGGATCCCATCACGGCCAAATTGGTATCCAATCTGATCGTAGAAGCCGGAGCCCAGAGGGTAGTAGCCGTAGATCTTCATGCCAACCAGATCCAGGGCTTTTTCGATATCCCGGTGGATCATCTGCCCGGTGTGCCGACTATTTCGGAGTACTTTCGCACCAAGGGCTTGGCTGAAAACGCGGTAGTGCTATCGCCCGATGTGGGCGGAGTGACCCGAGCTCGAGATTTGGCAGCCAAACTGGGTGCTCCCCTGGCCATTGTCGATAAAAGACGGCCGGCTCCCAATGTATCTGAAGTAATGAATGTCATCGGGGATGTACAGGGAAAATCCGTTATTGTCATCGACGACATTATTGATACGGCTGGTACTCTGTGTACTGCTGCTGATGTAATGATGGACAAGGGCGCCCGGGAAGTATATGCTTGCTGTACTCACGGGGTTTTCTCTGGGCCTGCCATTGAAAGGCTGTCCCAGGCACCTTTTAAGGAAATAATCATAACCAATACCATTCCCCTGTCCAAGGAAAAGCGTCTTGCCAACATGACTATTTTGTCAGTAGCCCCATTGGTGGGAGAAGCCATCCTAAGGATCCATGAAGATCTATCGGTAAGTAAACTATTTGAAGCCTAGCCGGATTTTGGACAAGGCCAATTCTTATTGATATAATCAAAAAGATATATGCCCAGCTATTAGAAAAGGGAGTTGATTACCATGGCATTAGCACAAACACTTAAAGGAGTTAAACGTGAATTAAAAGGCAAAGGCCATTTGCATGAGTTGAGACGCGGGCAAATGATCCCCAGCATTGTATATGGTCAAGGCAGAGAACCTCTACCCATTGCTTTGGAAGGGAGAAACCTTAATCGTATATTCAGCCATCATGGTTACAGTGGACTGTTCAGCTTAGAATTAGAGGGAGAACCCCGGCCTATCCTGGCCTTGGTCAGAGAGGTGCAGAGACATCCCGTTAACCGGGAAATAAATCATCTAGACTTTTTGGAAGTCAGCATGACCGAGAAAATCACCAGTAGTGTTCCTATACACATAGTCGGTGAAGAGGAAATAACCAAACAGGGAGCCATACTCCAAGCAGGCGCCAAGGAATTAGAGGTATCTTGTCTGCCCGCTGATCTGCCCGATTCAGTTACCGTTGATGTATCCCAGCTGCAAATAGGTGAAAAGGTCACGGTGGCAGATTTAGTAGTAGGAGCGAACGTAGAAAAAATCAGTGATCCGGATACAGTTGTAGCCGTTATATTGGGTGCCAGCAAGTCCACAGATGACGAAACCACTGAGGAAGAGGAAGCCACAGGCGAATCCGAGGCTGCCGAGTAGGTTTTAAATTAGACGCAGATTAACGCAGATCTTTTATGATTTTTAATTTAAATATTTTATAATTAATCTGCGTTAATCATATAAATCTGCGTAAATCAGCGTAAAAAAAACTACCCCAGTCAACCGGCCGGATCGTTATTGCCGGATCAACGATAGACCCCGGTTATCCGGGGTTTTTTGATACTATCTAGGTGAGGAGTATTAAAAGCACATGAAAGTGATAGTGGGATTGGGTAATCCTGGGCCGCGTTACAAAGACACCCGCCACAATGTAGGGTTTCAAACTCTGGAGGAATTGGCCCGGCGGCACCCGGTGCAGAGACAAGAAAGTCGCTTTGATGCTATTATCGCTCATCTGCAGATCAAGCAGGAAAAAGTGTTTTTACTCAAACCCCTGACCTACATGAATCTGAGCGGCAAGGCGGTAAGAGCCCTGATAGCCTACTACAAGATCGATCTTAAGGATATTATAGTGATTTACGATGATATGGATCTGCCGGTAGGAAACCTTCGTATTCGCTCAGCGGGAGGCACCGGTGGGCATCGCGGCATGACTTCTCTGGTAGAAAACCTGGGGACGCGAGAGTTTGCCCGTATCCGTATCGGGATCGGTCGGCCACCTCATGAGGCTATAGATTGGGTCTTAGGGCGTTTTTCTCCCGAGGAAAAGCCACTCATCTCCAATGCTGTAGCTCGAGCAGCAGATGCAGTGGAGACCTGGATAGCTAACGGCATAGAGAAAGCCATGAATGAGTATAATTGAATAAAAGCCGATTTCCCTGGAAAACTTATCAGTAAAAGGTATAGGGGGTCGGCTGATTGTGAAAGTATACCATGTTTGTGATATTTGCCAGCGGATTTTTAACGTGTCGGAACAAGAAGGCTATGAAGGCAGCATGGCAATGCAAGGAATGTGCGAGGAATGTTTGCAGGAAATGGGGTTTGCAGATAATTCCTCTCCTTCGCAACAGTTTTTTTATAACTAAACCGAGTACATAATTTCATAGTAATATTTAAGAATGAGAAAAGTGGAGGTCTGGCGACGTCCACCTTTCGCCATGAGGGAGATACCTTTGAACGAGACCTGGATCAATAAAGTGGTGGAAACTATTCACCGCCAAGAAAATGTACTTTTGACCGGCCTAGCAGGATCAGCTCGCACTTATCTGATACATATTCTGGCCCGCCAACTGAATCGTAAAGCTCTATGCTTGGTTCCCAGCGAAGAAAAGGCCTATGATCTAGCCAAGCAATTACAGTCATTTCTGCCCTCAGATCGTATACTGCTATTTTTGGGGCGGGAACTGGTGTTT